>NZ_JABEPH010000024.1:0-28979 GCF_013004495.1 Rhizobium sp. SEMIA 4085 | reverse complement strand
GCCAGGAGACATTGGCCTCGCCGCCAGTGGTGTTGGTAGCACCTATCCGGGTGCGCTCCGAGCCCATCTGGCCCGACACCGTGTGCGAGGCGCCGACCACCAGGCTCGGCAGCGAGCCGGCCCCGGCGACCGTCACATTCGAGGACGCCGAATTGATGCGCTCCATCGCCTGCAGCACGTCGAGGTTCTGATCGATACCGCGCGCCACCAGGCTGTCGAGCTGCCTGTCGCGAAAGGCCGACCACCAGGCCACCGTCGCAACATCACCGATATTCTTGGTGCTGCCCTCACCGAATTTCGCCGGCAGCGGCATCTCCGGAGGCGTGTGGTCCGGTCCGCTTACGCAGCCCGCCAGCAAAGACGCGATTACGAAATACGCTGCGCTACGAGCTAGTGCTGTTCGCCCCCTCAACCTGCCGACCTCCTTGGTTTTGCCAAAAGTACGCTGGACGTGGTTAATGAAGCGTTGCATTCGCGCATTGGGTCGACCGGCTGTCGGAATGCGACGATGCGGAAGGATTGGTCTGGGGCCGGGGCAACCATCTAAAGCTCACGTCTCGCGGGCACACCCGGCGACGGGGTGCGGGGAGAGGCCGGCACAAAAACCGGTGGACGGAAACGAAAAGCGTCGTTCGGATCAGCGCTCGTTGGCGCCTGGAGGCAGGACGAGGCATTGGTGCAAGGCATCAGGCGAGAGGTCTTGCCCGCCTTCCTGGCTGCTTGAGGACGGAAGCTTTGCAGCGAAGAACCCTGCGTCGGCCCAGGTGGCGGTTCAAAGATCGGATATATGGCGACGCCCACAGCAAGGCTGACGGAAACGCACGTTACAATGTAAAACAGCACAAACCTCATGGCACGTATAACGTCAGTGTCCCGGCGACATATCAACCTGCCCAATATGATTAGGAAGGGCGGAGATAACGTCGCCGATGTGGGCCGTTGGCTTTTCAATGCGTTCTAGGCGCAGCAGACATCTTTGCCATGCGTGGGCCTGCAGCAGGCTTCAGTCTTTCGTGCTTCCTCTTTGAGCCAGCGTTCGCGCGGCTTGCAGCTTGCCGGGCGAGGCGCAAGCTCGACGTGCACCATGCCACCCACAAGGGCCGGCATGGCCGCGCAATAAAGCTGCATTGGTCGCACGCCGTCGCTGACTTCGAATGTCAGCCTCGCAGAACCGTCGAGCTTCACATGCTCGGTCACCTTGCAAATGATTGCATGGAATTTTCCAGCCGGCATATGCGTGCGGTCGTCCTCGTCAATGTCCCATAGCTGGATGAAAATCTCTCGCCATGCTTCCGGGTTGGCGCCGCAGTCGAGCGCTGCGAACTCTCCGGCCTTGACTTCGGTGACGTGGTAGCCCGGTTTCACCGGCCGGCCGTCGTAATGGAAAACCAAGGGCAAATCCTTGGCGCCTGCCAGAAAGTCGAGAAGCAGGCCGAGGCTGATGTCGCGGTCCTGCATTTTGCTGTTGTCGATCGCGTTCATATGTATTAATCCTAATTTCAACAATTCAAGGATTATTGAAATATGGATCAACGTCAAGCCCTGAGCGCCTTCGCCGCGCTCTCCCAGGAAACCCGCCTGCATATCGTCCGCGTGCTGGTGGTCGCGGGTCCAGACGGCATGGCCGCCGGCATGGTTGCGGAGAAGACGGCCGTCTCGCCGTCGAATGTCTCCTTCCACCTCAAGGAGCTCGAACGATCCGGCCTCATCAGCCAGAAGCGTGAATCCCGCTCGATCATCTACACGGCGAACTATAATGCGCTGGGCGGTCTGATCCGCTTCCTGATGGAAGACTGCTGCGCCGGGAACCCTGAAATCTGCGCACCTGTGGCGGCGGTCGCCGCATGCTGCGGGCCTAAGGTGGAGGAGAAACTTCAATGACTGCCGAGCGTGTCTACCACGTGCTGTTCCTGTGCACCGGCAATTCCGCCCGCTCTATCCTGGCGGAGTCCATTCTCAACGCCGACGGCAAGGGCCGCTTCCGGGCGTTTTCGGCAGGGAGCCAACCCAAGGGTAGGGTCAATCCCTATGCGCTGAAGGAGCTGCAGGCCCTTGGCTATCCTTCGACCGGCTTCAGCTCGAAGAGCTGGGACGTGTTTGCCGAGGCGGACGCGCCGGAAATGGATTTCATCTTCACGGTCTGCGACAGCACCGCGGGCGAAGCCTGCCCGGTCTGGATCGGCCATCCGATGACTGCCCACTGGGGCGTCGAGGATCCGGCCGCTGTCGAGGGCAGCGAAGTCGAGAAGGACCGGGCTTTCGCGCAGGCCGCACGGTTCCTGAATAACCGGATCATGGCTTTCCTGAGCCTGCCTTTGTCGTCGATCGACAAGCTCGCTCTGGAGCAGCACCTGCGCCAGATCGGCGCCATGGAAGGTTCGGCGAGCAATCCGGTGAAGGCAGGATAACGATGACGTTCGATCTGCCGCGCCGCCTGGTGTCCGAGGGCCTCGGCACAGCACTTCTCGTCGCGACCGTGGTCGGGTCGGGCATCATGGCGACATCGCTGACGCAGGATGTAGGACTGGCCCTGCTCGGCAACACGCTGGCGACCGGCGCGATTCTTGTGGTGTTGATCACTATCCTGGCGCCGGTTTCCGGAGCTCATTTCAATCCGGCGGTCTCGCTGGTCTTCGCGATATCGCGGTCGCTGCCGAAGCGCGATTTCCTCTTTTACGTCTTGGCGCAGGTTGCTGGCGGCGCCATCGGGACGATTGCAGCCCATCTCATGTTCGATCTTCCGCTCGTCCAGCTGTCGACAAAGGTCCGCACCGGCGGGGCGCAATGGTTTTCCGAAGGTGTCGCGACCTTCGGCCTCATTGCGGTGATCCTCGCCGGGATCCGCTTCGAGCAGAAGGCGGTGCCATGGTTGGTGGGGCTTTATATCACGGCCGCCTACTGGTTCACCGCTTCGACTTCCTTCGCCAATCCGGCCGTTGCCTTCGCCCGCTCGCTGACCGACACCTTTTCCGGCATCCGTCCGGTCGATCTTCCGGGCTTCTGGGTTGCCGAAATCGCCGGTGCGGTCGCGGCGCTCTTTCTGTTCACCTGGTTGCTGCATCCGGGAGCATCGTCAACCCTTTCACCTGAGGCAAAGCTATGAAAGCCACCATCTATCACAATCCAAATTGCGGCACGTCGCGCAATACGCTGGCGATGATCCGAAATGCCGGGATCGAGCCGACGATCATCGAGTATCTGCAAACTCCGCCGTCGCGCGCGGAGCTAGTCAAGATGATCGCCGACGCCGGCCTTACGGTGCGCCAGGCCATCCGCGAGAAGGGTACGCCCTATGCGGAGTTTGGGCTCGATCACGCGGCCCTGACCGACGATCAGCTTCTCGACGCGATGCTGAAAGATCCGATCCTCATCAACCGGCCCTTCGTCGTGACGCCGCTCGGCACGCGGCTCGCGCGGCCATCCGAGGCGGTTCTCGATATCCTGCCGGACACCCATAAGGGCGCCTTCGCCAAGGAAGACGGCGAACAGGTTCTCGATGCGAAGGGTAGGCGCATTGTCTGATCTGGCGGCAGCCTCACGCGAACATCTGCGGCTGCTCGATCTGGCGGCGCTGCGGCCGCCATTCTCGAAGCATAAGCCCCGTATCCTGATCCTCTACGGTTCGCTGCGCACGGTCTCCTATAGTAGGCTGCTCGCCCATGAGGCGACGCGCCTGCTCGAGCACTTCGGCTGCGAGGTGCGGATATTCAATCCGGAGGGATTGCCGCTTCCTGATGCGGAGCCGGCAAGCCATCCGAAGGTCCAGGAACTGCGCGATCTTTCGCAGTGGTCGGAAGGGCAGGTATGGGTTTCGCCGGAACGCCATGGCGCCATGACCGGCATCATGAAGGCGCAGATCGACTGGATTCCGCTTTCGGTTGGCTCGGTGCGGCCAACGCAGGGCAAGACGCTCGCCGTCATGCAGGTGTCGGGCGGCTCGCAGTCTTTCAACGCCGTTGGGCAGATGCGCATGCTCGGCCGCTGGATGCGCATGATCACTATTCCGAACCAGTCGTCAGTCGCCAAGGCTTTTCAGGAGTTCGACGCGGATGGCCGCATGAGATCCTCGTCTTATTACGACCGGGTGGTTGACGTCTGCGAGGAATTGGTGAAATTCACGTGGCTTACCCGCGACGCCTCCGCCTATCTCACCGATCGCTACAGCGAGCGCAAGGAAGAGGCCGATAAGCTCGAACAGCGCGTGAGCCTGAAATCCATATGACCGAATCTCCGCCGATTGCTGCCATTATCGCCCTTGGCATCACGCAGATCATCGGCTACGGCACGCTCTATTACAGCTTCAGCATCCTCGCCCCCGATATGTCGCGGGATCTCGGATGGCCGTCCGAGGCTATCTTCGGCGCTTTGTCCGCGGCTCTCCTGATCGGCGGTCTTATGGCACCTGCGCTCGGCAAATGGATCGACCGCTTCGGCGCCGGACGGATCATGACGGCGGGATCGGCGATCGCGGCGGCGGCACTTGTCGCCTGCGCGCTGGCGCCCGGCAGGATTTCCTTCGTAGCGGCGCTGATCGGCATCGAGGCGGCGTCGAACCTCGTTCAATATGGCGCGGCCTTCGCGCTGCTCGTGCAGATCCGGCCGCAGGCGGCACAACGGAGCATCACCTACCTGACGCTCATCGGCGGCTTTGCCTCGACAATCTTCTGGCCGATCACGACAATGCTGCACGCTGAAATATCGTGGCAGCAGGTCTATCTGGTATTCGCGGGCCTAAACTTCGTCATCTGCCTGCCTATCCATGCCGTGCTCTCGCGCCAGATGCGCCGAAACCGGGTGCGAAGCGGCAAGGCCTCGCCGGCGAGACGCGTGGAAGGAACGCTTGCCGCATCGGCGCGCAGGATGGGTTTCGTTCTGATGGCGTTTTCCTTCTCCCTGCAGTCGCTGGTGAGCTCGGCCATCCTCGTCCATATGGTGCCGCTGCTTTCCGGCCTCGGGCTCGGCGCGACAGCGGCGCTGGTCGGGACGTTCTTCGGTCCCTCGCAGGTGCTCAGCAGGTTGACGAACATGCTCTTCGGCGTGAACCTGCCGCCGCTTAAGCTTGCCATCATCGCGGCCACGCTTATGTCGGCAGCGGTATTCCTGCTCATCCCGACCGCGCCTTCCGTTGCCGGCGCCATCGCATTCGCAGTTGTCTTCGGCCTGGGAAACGGTCTCTTCAGCATCGTCACGGGAACGCTTCCGCTGTTGCTCTTCGGAAGCGACGGCTATGGAAAGATGCAGGGCCGGGTGATGGCGGCGCGGCTGATCGTGTCGGCGGTCGCACCCTTTGCGCTGGCCTACCTGATCGGGAGCATCGGCGTCGTCTGGTCGCTGGCGTTGACATTGGCGGCAGGCGTGCTTGCCGTGCTGGTTCTGGTGGTCATCGGGCAACTCGCCAGGAACGGATCGGCCTCGGAAGCGGCCGCGACGCAGACGAGCAACTGACGAAACCGGTTGGACAGACCTGCGCAAATTCACTGACGCATAAGATCGATGTTACTGGTAACGACCGACCCTCCGGTCGCATGGTCGCGATCGACCGTGCGCAGGCGCAAGCCATCCGCCCCGACCTTCTCGATGGTCATGGTGGCGTTCCGGTCTCCGTTCACGGGGCGGGCCCAGCGTACGGAAAGATTGATGGCATTTCCGCGGCGGCTTCCAGAAAGCGCAGACGGCAGGCCCATCGGTCCGACATAGGTTCCGGTATAGCGCCCGCCGCTGACCCTCAGATTTGCCGAAACGGCCCGGCGCACGACGACAAAGCCCCGGCAGCTGCCGTTCATGGAGAAGTTGGCTCGGCCCGCCGTCGTTGCGAAGCTGCACCGCACGTTGACCGGATCGCTGCCGATCCGCATCAGCACCTGGCCTGCGCCTTGCCAGTTTCCAGCAAGCGACTGGAGGAAATTGGCTTCCTGAGCGGCTGCCGCAAGCGGCTGGGAGCCGGCGAGTGCGAGGGAGAGCAAATAAACGGCGCGGCGCATGGCGGTGACCTCGTGAACGGATACTGCCGAACGTCTTTGAGGCAATTCAGTTCCCGGATTTGGGGCTGCCGGAAGCGCGTTCATCGCCTGGCCGTTGCCGAAAAGATGCGCGGGCAAGCTCGACAGGTGTCTTCATGATGATTTCGCGATGCGGGAACGGGATCGAAATGCCGGCTGCCTTGAATGCATCCCATAATGCCATGAGTACTTCACCGCGCACGTTGGTAAGGCCGTTGCTCGGGTCGGAGATCCAGAATCTCAGCTTGAAATCGACCGATGAAGCCCCGAAGGCC
Source organism: Rhizobium sp. SEMIA 4085 (assembly GCF_013004495.1). Classification (NCBI taxonomy): domain Bacteria; kingdom Pseudomonadati; phylum Pseudomonadota; class Alphaproteobacteria; order Hyphomicrobiales; family Rhizobiaceae; genus Rhizobium; species Rhizobium sp. SEMIA 4085. Next base: position 22,705 of record NZ_JABEPH010000024.1, on the reverse strand, counting down.
GTCATCCAGCAGACCGGCTGGGCGTAGGTGCCCGCAACCCGCGGAATGGTCTTGGCCGCTTCGATCGCGATGCGGGCAACCTCGTGCGGATCGCTGTCATACGAGGTTCCGAAATCCACCTCGATGCGGACATAATCGCTGGAGAACGACCAGTTGACGACTTGCTGGGAAATGAAGTCTTCGTTTGGAATGAGGTACTCCTTTCCATCTCTGGTTATGACGGAGACGAAGCGGGAGCGCAGGTCGCGGATGGAGCCGAAGGTCTCTCCCAGCGTAATCGTGTCGCCCGGTTTGATGGATTTATCGAGCAGGATGATGATTCCGGATATGAAATTGGAGACGACCTTCTGCAGGCCGAAACCAATGCCGACGCCGACAGCACCTGAAAAAACCGTGAGCGCCGTCAGGTCAATGCCTGTCGCAGACAAGGCAATCGTGCCCGCAAAGACAATGAGCCCGATCTTGATCAGTTTGCTGATGAGAACCTTCAAGGAGGGCGTGAGATCCGCGGACTTCTGGATCCAGTTCGACGACATGTTGCCGATCAGAACCGCAAGCCAGATCAACGCGACGGAAAGGACGATGGCCTTCAAGACGAGCAGCATTGAAAGGCGAACGGCGCCGAGATTGACGGCTATACCATCGAGTGCTGCCAGAAGCGCGCGATCCAGCCCAAGCGCGTAAAGTGCAAAGTAGAGCCAGCCGGCGGCGGCAACGACACGCGCCAGCATCTGGTTGCGGATGATGCGCGTGAGTACCGAGATGACGAACCACGCCACCACGAGAGTGAGGGCTGTTGCTACCAGCCACCGGTGCGATGGCCACGCAAATCGCAACAGCACCACATCCGCAACCGCCAGCAGTACAATCAGAAAGAGCCAGCGTGTTCGCCGCATGAATGCGATGATGACGCGAAGTAGATCCGGATTTCCCTTGATGGTGCGGGCGCGCGATTCCAATGCCGGCTCGATCCGTTTTGCCAGCAAGCCGGAAAGCAGGTAACCGGCGACAATCAGGGCGGACTGATAGACCGTCCACTCATTGAAAAGGAAAGCCTGCAGCCAAGATCCGGCAGCGTTGACCGCCTCTAGGAAATCCATCGTCGTTCTCTCGCGATTTTGCAGAATAACCAGCGGGAGCGCGGTTTTGTTCAAATGCGGGTGTCGAGGCAGTTTATCCGACCTGAAGCGGGCACGCGAGTAGACGTCCTCTCGGCCGAACTCAGCAGGTCAAATCGACGGGCCGCGGAAGTGCGATCGCTTGATCGGGTGCATCCTTGGGTCGGTTTCAAGCAATTGTGCCTCACGCCGTCGCGATGGGCAAACCTCCTGCTCCGTCCTCCCTCCAATCGCAGCACTATCCCGGGTCTCGACAGACGGCCACCGGAGGTGAACGGTTTTCCTCGGTTGCCTGCTTTATCAATGAGAATCGATAGAGCGCAGCCCATGAGCCTGCACGCTTTTATGTGGAAAGGGTGTCGCTCCTGGCGCGGGCATCCCATCCCAGTATCGAGACCTCAGCCACGGCCTCAAGCTCGGCACGGCTGGCCCCGTCGCGAGCCAGGATTGACATGCCAAACTGCACAGTCTGCACGAAACGCGAAAGACCTTGAGACGAGGTTTTTCTATCTAGGGTGAGAAAATCGACGGAGAAAAGATGCTAGAGGTCTTCGGTAAGAAGGCCTAGGCTTACCTAAGAGGGCTTCTGAGAAACTGGAGGAGCCTTCGCCGTCGATTGGAGCCGCTCGCGGGTGACGAATGCCGGCGCGAACATTGCGCGGACGGACAGCGCCTTGGACGCGCTTGGATGATTGTCGTCGACGAAAGCCGGAAGTCCCTGGTCTTGGACGGGGCAGGTTTCATCATTGCAAAAGAATGGCGTGGCATCGATCAGCGTCACCTTCGCGAAGTTGGGCCTCGAAAACAGCCGCCTGACGATTTTCTGCCGCTCTTCGAACACATCCCTCGACACACCCGAAGGCAGGGGCTGGCCCAGCCGATGCCGGACCAAGACGGTCTGCGGCACGTATAACGGCTGCTCCGGAACGAAGCCGACAACGACGATCCGCTTCTGGTCGAGGTGAGCGAACTGATCTGAAAGAGCCGCGGCAAGCCTGGAAAGCTTCGCTTCGTCGTCGGGATGCGTCATCGACGGCGGTACCAGGATGGGAGCGCCATAGCGATAGCCGCTGGCGATGTTTGTCCAGCGCGCGATGATGACGACGGTATGAATGGTTTCCGTTCGCTTCAACAGTTGTTCGGCCTCCACCAGAAACCGCTGGCAGCTGCCGGAATCGCTTCTCGACCAGATGATCGGTCTGCAGCCTTCTTTCGTCAGGATCATGACACTCTGCCCGGCCTGCTCGGCGGCCGCGACGACACCCGGTGCGAGCGCATCTGCGATGCTGTCGCCCATCAGCGCCACGCCGGGCACCTTGTCGGCGCCGAGAACGCAGGGCGTGCCAGCCCTCAAGCGTTCGAGCGAAGGCGTGTCACATGCACGACGGTCGGGATTGGTGTCGCGCGCACCCGACGCCATGCGTCGTTCGACGCCGGAAAACCGCCCGGGCATGCCGCCCAATTGTTCCGTGACGACCCATAGGCTGATGCAGGTTGCAACGGTCGCTGCGACCAACTTTGCGGCAGTACGGAAGCTGGCATCGGATCGTCGAGCAGGGTTCTCGATGAACCGCCAGGCGGCGTAGCTGACAGCAAAGGTGAGAGGCAAGAGGGCGAGCCCTTCACCGGCCGTGAGCGCTTGTCCTTTTATGATTCTGGCAAAATAGAGAACAGGCCAATGCCATAGATAGAGTGAATAGGACAGTTTTCCGATGAACGCGAGAGGGGTAGAAGCAAGGGCCGTTGAGACAAAACTTCGTCCGGACCGCGCCGAATGCAGGATCAGGAAAGCTCCGAGACAGGGAAGAAGTGCCGTCTCCCCCGGGAATGTCGTGTTTTCTCCATAGAAGAGAACAGGAATGGCGATGAGAGCAAGCCCGGCGGCCGACGCTGCTTGACGCCTACGGTCGTCCCGAATGGCGCCAAACGTTCCTGTCGCCAGCAGGCTTCCGACGAGCAGTTCCCAGAAGCGGCCGAACGGAAGGTAATAGGCGGCCGTCGGCCAATGCCGCACCATGACGACGGCAATTGCGAACGAGATGATCATCGGGAGGGTGACGATCCGCTGCCATGACCAGCTTGTTCGGGAGCGGGCAATGAACAAATAGAGCGGCAGGAAAAGATAGAACTGTTCCTCGACACCGAGAGACCAAGTGTGAAGCATCGGCCGCCAGGCGGTGCCCTCGTCAAAATACCCAGCCGCCCTGGCGAAACTGAAATTGGAGATCGACAGGCTGGCCTCGCCGATGCTCCGCATCAGCCGCTCGAAGGCTGGAGGCGTGAGAAGTGCGGCACCGACCAAGGCCGTTACGAACATCATCGCGAAAAGAGCAGGCAAAATCCGCTTTGCTCGGCGAAGGTAGAAATCGGCCGCGGAGAACGTCTGTTCCGTCATCTGGCCGATGATGATCGCCGTGATCAGATATCCCGAGATGACGAAGAAGACATCGACGCCGACGAAGCCGCCCGGCAGGAAGGAAACTCCTGAATGAAAAAGGATCACCGATAGGACGGCGATGGCTCTGAGGCCATCAATTTCTGCGCGGTATTTCATCGGTCAATCCTGCAAAACTCAGCCGACATAACTGAAAAGTCGCCGCAATCAATCATGCCAATCCCCTGAAAATTGTGGAAAAGGCGCCGGAGAGTTTTCTTGTTTCCGGCGAAGACGCAAGATTTTCCGGCGCAGGCGTACTACGCCGGACGCTGATGAAGTTTCCATCCGAGCTAGTCGAGATGCCCACATCGACAGTGCTGGTCAGAGAGATCAGGCTGCCTGCCGCGTTCGCCAGATACCAGACTGTGGGCGCAAAATGACTGACGATAACCGGAATTCTCAAGAGTGGCGCATACCCTGAAACACGTTGCCGAATGGCCTAATTTGGCGGGGGCACGTGATCGCATATAAATGTGGAATGCATGCGGCTAACAAGAATTTCTTTGGGAGGGAGAGGAAACGCAGGCATTATTGGGTTCACGACGACAGCGATTTCGTCGCTGTCGTACTCCGCCGGATTGAATTTCCTTCTCGGTGCCGATGATGTGTTTTGCGAGATCGAGCATTTCGACCTCCATCTTCAGCTTTGGTATCTCGTCGAAAGCCGTCGGGGACGACCTGACGTCGTAGTCGAAGTTCAATGCGATGGCGATGAGGCCATTTTTTTTGAGCGCGGAACACGACCGTGCGCATCTGCAGGACAGCACCGCCCGCGCGATTGCTGCTACGTTTGATTTGCGCATGGCGTCGCGCAGGAGGATAAACGCATCCTGAAGTGCACAGTCTTCCGCTATCGGCCCTAGAGCGGACGTTCGCGCCGCTCGTCGGACATGCCGCACTTGCTCTTTAAGCCTCCCGCGCTGCAAAGGATTGCGGTTGAGGGTCCGTTGGCTAAGGTTAGCGGTGACAAAAGCTCACAACGCTTCCGCCGGGGGATGCATGACCAAGCATCGAATCTATTCAGTCAGTATCGCGAGCGTCTATCCGCACTATGTCGCCAAAGCGGAGAAGAAGGGGCGCACGAAAGCTGACGTCGATGAGATCATCTGTTGGCTGACGGGACATACCCAAGAGACGCTAGATGATCAGTTGGCGAACGACACAAAATTTGAGGACTTCTTTGCGCAAGCGCCTCAAATGAATCCCTCGCGATCGCTGATTACCGGTGTGATCTGTGGCGTTCGCGTGGAAGACATCCAAGAACCTACGATGCGTGAAATCCGCTACTTGGACAAATTGATCGACGAACTCGCCAAAGGGAAAGCGATGGAGAAGATCCTGCGAAAATAGCCAGGCGGGTAGTTCGAACCGGCAAGGCTTGATGTCCTGAGCTTGAGCATCGGACCGCTTCGACCAAACTAGGCTTGCCGTTGCTGAATACCCAATCGATCCTTATCCGAGGGCGGCCTGGAGGGCGACCTAGGCAGGATGCGCATTCATCGTAGGCCCCCAGTCCTGCGAGATCACCATTATCTTGGAGAGTGGCACCTTGCCGCTCGGCCCAGTGCAGCGATCATTTGCTAAGTCCTATCTGCGCCCTACCTCCCTGAGTCTGGGACCAATTGGCATATCGACGCCTTCACGTCACGACCACAGCAAGGAGGCGGAATTGAAAAACGACCCCGGGGGTTCTCGTCGTATATACTCAATTCCGCCCTCATCACCTTCACGCATGCCTGCCTTTGCGAGCGTGCTCGCGGTCATTGCCATTCTCTACTTTGCAAAGGAAGTCCTTCTTCCTCTGGCAATCGCTGTTCTGCTGACGTTCGCACTGGCACCAATTTCCTCACGTCTTCGTAAGCTGGGGCTTCCTCGCATTCTGGCGGTCATAACTACCGTCATGCTCGCCTTCCTTATTCTCCTCCTATTCGGCCTTGTGGTAGCGGGACAGGTTACTGAAGTCGCGCAAAACCTCCCTGCCTATCAAACCAACATTGTGGGAAAGATCCGGGCGCTCCAGGAGAGCGGGAGCGATAAGGGTATCCTTCAGCGTCTGACTTCTGTCGTCGAAAGTGTCGGACGGGAACTCAACAGTGTGGAGAAGAACCCGACTGCTCCCGTGGGCGAGCCTCCATCTAGGGAGCCCCTGCTCGTAGAGATATTCGCGCCAAGCCGTCCCATTGCTACGCTGACAAATTTGATCAGCCCCTTGGTCGGTCCGATCGCGTCATTGGGACTAATCATAGTCGTCGTCATATTCATGCTCCTGGAGCGGGAGGAGCTTCGCGACCGCTTTATCCGGCTCGTCGGCTACGGAGACCTCCATCGCACCACCGAAGCCCTGCAGGAGGCGGGAAGCCGCGTTGCGCAATATCTTCTCATGCAGTTGGTCGTGAACTGCGCTTACGGCATCCCCTTGGCGCTTGGGCTTTGGGCGGTGGGAATACCCAATGCAGTGCTCTGGGGGATGCTCGCCATCGTTCTGCGGTTCGTCCCATATATCGGGCCGGTAATAGCTGCCGTACTGCCGCTCTTCCTGGCGTTCGCGGTCGATCCGGGCTGGAGCCTTGTTCTTTGGGTCGCCACGATCTTTCTCGCGCTGGAGCTGACGAGCAACAACATCGTCGAACCGTGGCTGTATGGTTCCCGAACAGGCCTCTCTCCCCTTGCCATCATCGTTGCGGCTATTTTCTGGGCATGGTTATGGGGACCGGTCGGCCTTATCCTGTCGACGCCGCTGACCGTGTGCCTGGCAGTTCTAGGGCGTTATGTCCCGCAGTTTGAATTCTTGGAAGTCCTGTTTGGCAGCGAACCGGTGCTTGATCCCAAGGAACGCCTTTATCAAAGACTTTTAGCTGGGGATCCCGACGAGGCCACCGATCTCGCTGAGGAGATCCTCGAGGAAGATTATCTGGAGGAATACTATGGCAAGGTTGCTATTCCAGCCCTCCTGCTCGCCGAGCAGGACCGCCGCAGAGGCGTCCTGACAGCGGAGCAGATGGATCAATTGTTCGGTACCGCCATCACGCTGGTCTCGAATCTGGAAGAGATCGCCCGGGAGGAGGAGGAAGAAGAGCAGGAGGACAAAACCGCCGACGAGACACCCTTGACGGCCACGAAGGACGAGGGAGAAGGCGACGAGGAACTGCCGGACGGGACCGGGAAAACGGTCTTCTGCATTGGTGGCAGGGGGCCTCTTGATGATGCATCAGCGGTGATGCTGGCCCAGGTTCTCCAAGTGCAAGGAGCGGAAGTGGTGGCAGCAAGGCACTCCGACATCGCCAACCGCCGCAGCCGCGATCTCGTTCCGAATGGAGCAAATGCCATCGTCGTTTGCTTCCTGAACTTTGACTCCGTCAGGCATGCCGGCATACTTGTACGCCGATTCAAGCGCATGTATCCCACCACGCGCGTAGGCGCAGTGCTCTGGTCTGAAAATGATGATGACACGCACCTGCACAAGCTTCCAGAGGCTGATTTCATCGCTTCCACCTTGACCACCGCCGCGCGTGAGATGCTCTCCGATGCGCCGCCGTCTCTGGTAAGCCCTCGGAGGCTCCGTATCAGACGACCCAAAACCGGGACTGGCACTGCTCTACAGCCGCCCTCTGGTCCTGCCGATCGGCCGCAAGGGCCTGAATAGCCAATCGTTCAACTACGTGCAAAGGATTGGGGTAGCGGGTCCATCCCCCAGACATAGCCGATCAACGCAGCGAGACCCACCGCTGCTATGGACGGTTCCTGATCCGGCACGTTCGGAATTCACCGGGAAGGCACCTGGCGCACCCGAAGAGATGAGAAACTGGCATCACTATGTCGTTGTTGCCTGCCAAAGCCTCGCTTTGCATCGCTTCGCCGATCGCCCTCTAATGATGAAGGAGATCAAAGCCAATGAATGCTGCAACCAACGCCACCACCACCGTAACTCCGGTCACTGGCATCACATCAGCTCTTCGATCTGTCGGGCGACCTGTCAGGGCTTGCCGACCGGCACGGCGTTCAAGCTACCGACGGCAGGGGAGACGCGTTTGCCCATGGCGGCGGGCCGGACCCAAGGGACAAGCCGCAGCCTGCGATTGAGCGCGGGACTTCTTCGATATTGTTCCGAGCTTGCTTTCCGGGTTTACCGGAAGTCGCGGGCTTTGAGGGACGGACTCGGCATAGTATCCGGCTCGGGACAAATCCCGGATCTCCATATCGACACCTTGAAGGTGAAGGCGCGAAATTTCCACTAGCTTCGTGTGTCGGTGTCGGATTGTCGTTGCCTCGTTCGTCCTCTGCTTGAACAGCACAGGAGAACGGCCAATGAGCAACGAAACCAAAGTCAAAATCGAAGACGAGGCGATTATCGCCATGCTAACGATGCGCGCTTCCGCGCTCGGCGAAAAAGATGCCAAGGGTGCACTTTCCTACGAAACCGAGGATTCTGTCGAGTTTTCGCTAGCACCGCCGCTCGTCTACCACGGCAAGGATGAGGCAGGCCTACAGGCGTGGTTCAATACCTGGGAAGGTCCGATCGGTGGCGATGTTTGCGACGCCAAGCTAACAGTCGGCGGAGACGTTGCTTTCTGGAGTGGTCTGACGCGCATGACAGGAACTAAAACTGATGGCACTGAGGTCGATCTTTGGTTTCGTCAAACACTTGGCCTGGTGAAGCGCGATGGCCGCTGGATGGTGTCCCACCAACATGCATCCGTGCCATTCGCCATGGATGGAAGCGGTCGCGCTCTGCTCGATCTAAAACCTTAGCGGCTGGCCCTGGGGGAATCGATGTCCCGCCCGGAGAACCGCCGAATGAGTGGCCGGGCGCTCTGCCCTGATAACCAGGCAATAAAAAAGGCCGGGGCGAAACCGCACCGACCTTCTCGACATCGCTTTTCACACCATTGCCAGTACATCCGTGGTCAAAAGCAGATAAGCGACTTCGGCAGTCGCGAACGCTCGCGTGGAGTGCTCACCAGCAACGCCGATTACCTGCAGATAATCGATGATTGTGTTGGTTTCAAGGGCGCGTAGGCGATGCGACGTCGATCTTCTAGCTGGCAACCGCGAAACGGGGCCGGGATCGCTATTATAGTGTCTACTGGAACCTTCGCTAGGAACGGAGGTTAATTGCGTGAGGTCGCGTGAGGTCGCGGTGTGTCAATCGGACACGACGGAGATGATGAACGCACCGGTTTTTCCGATTTCTCGGTGCGGGCAACGAAACGCCAGGCGAGCATCTAACCCGTCCGCCGTGACCATATCTCTCTGAAAGGCAACCTCGCCATGATCAATCCACCGAGTGCCCAGCCAGATAGTCCGGAACGAAAGGTCGAGCTCGATCAAACTGTCGCCTACGCCGTCACGATTTTCGTGGAGAAGGCCCACCTCGTCGGTTGGACCCGCTGCCCGAGCACGCTGGCGAGATAGCCCTCAGAGGTTGCTCATCCCGCCGTCGATAATCAGCTCGCTGCCTACGATGTAGGAAGCTTCGTCCGAAGCGAGGAAGATGATCGTCTTCGCAACCTCGGCTGCGTCGCCGAAGCGGCCGGCGGGGATCTGGCTCTGGATCTGGCTGGCCATGGCCTTCGAGTCTGCCTCCGACGTTCCCAGCTTGCCGTATAGCGGCGTTGCGATCGGGCCGGGGCTCACGGCGTTGACGCGGATGCCGCGGCCGATCAGCTCTCCCGAGAGCGTCGTGGCGAAGGTGAGAAGCGCACCCTTGGTAAGGGCGTAGACGCTGGAGTTGGGCATTCCGATGTGCGCGTTGATCGAGATGTTCAGCACGATGGCCGCACCCTTGGCGAAGATCGGCAGCAGCGCCTGGATCAGGAAATACGGACCCTTGACGTTCGTCGCGACCGACTTGTCGAAGTCGGCCTCCGTCCAGCCTTCTACCGGACCGAACTGGGCGACGCCGGCATTTACGAAGAGGATGTCCAGATGACCGAACGCCTGCTCGATCTGCCGCGCGACGTCCTTCTGTCCTTCGACACTTCCGGCGTCGGACTGGATGACCAGCGCCTTGTCGCCGAATTCCTTCCGGGTGTTCTCAACGCTGGCCGCGCTGCTGCCCGTGATGGCGACGCGAGCCCCTTCCGCGATGAACTGGCGGGCGGTCTCAAGGCCGATGCCGCTGGTGCCGCCGGTGATGAGGGCGGTCTTGTTTGCAAGTCTGGACATGACGAATTCCTTTCGTTGATCGGTTGCTCGCCCCATGCCGGGGTGATGACAATGATTTAAACCGAAATGCCCGTCCGGATTAGTCGGCAGATCGCCAATCTGCGGTTCGGAAGAGCCGAACGATCCGAGGAGCGCATGTCGTATAGGCCTGTACGCAAGGATGCAGCGACAGGCTGCGCGCCGTTCTCCAAAGGTTGCAATGTTTGTGTTCTCGATAGAGACAATGGCGAAGACTTTCTCGCGACCAGTATCGAGCTCGGCGTCGGCGTCGTGTCCGCTGACATCTGCGGTGGGCGGAAAATCTTCGACAGTTGGGAGATCATTGACATCGTTTCGGTCGATACGATGGACAGGTCCTCAGGTGGGACGAGCGCGGCCCATCCCAGCGACGGCGCCTTCTCTAACCGGCATGTCGAGGCCAAGCGCTTTTCGAGCTTTTCCCTGGGCGGGATGAGATGACATCGTCGTCGGCAGTCAGGCCCATTCCGGTCTTAGACCATCAAGCCCGCACCTTTCCGAAAGCTGCCGGTCCCGCGTGCTTCCATAAGAAACTCCAGGTTCAAGCTTCCATCAGCCTAGAGGATAGGAACTCGATGAAGCGCTGGGTCTTGGCTGGAATAAGGCGAGTTTCGGTGACGGCGTAGATGCTGACCGCCGAGCCCTGCCACTCGGGCAGTATGCGTCGGAGCCGGCCGAAGGCCAAGTCCTCAGCAACGATCTTCTCGGGAAGCAGGGCGATGCCCTGGTGGTTGACCGCCAGGGCTCGGATCATCCCGACGCTGTTGAGCGTGAAGCGGCCGCTAACGGCGACATCGACCTTGTTCATCTCCCGGTGCAAAGTCCAGGTAGGGCTCCGCAGCATGCCGATGCATTCATGCTTCGCCAGTTCCGCCGGTGTGGCGGGCTCGCCTGACGCTTCGATATAGCCAGGAGACGCATAGAGGTGCAGCGAATGCCGCCCGATCAGGCGAGTTATCAGAGTGGAATCTGCCATTTTGCCTATGCGGATCGCCACATCGAACGGCTCGGTGACCAGATCGACACGGCGCGGGGTCAGGTCGAATTCGAACGAGATGCCGGGATAATGCCGCGCGAAATCGCCGATGATCGGCGTGAGGTAAAAAGTAGCGAGGTCGACCGGAAGCGAAACCCGGAGGACGCCGCTTGGCTGCTCAAGCATCGCGCCGAGCTGTTCGTGTGCGAGCCGTGCCTCGTCGACGATCCGCTTGCTCCGCTCAAAATAGAGCTGACCGGCCTCGGTGAGCTCGATCTTGCGCGTCGTGCGGTGTAGGAGCCTCAGCCCGATAGCCTTCTCCAATTCGCTGACACGTCGCGACAGAGTGGAGTTTGGCATGCCGAGAGCCTCCGCAGCCTTCCGAAAGCTCCTGGCTCTAGCGACCTCCACGAATAGTGCCATATCGTTCAAATGACTCATGTGATTGCGCCATAGATGGAAAACTGATTTCAGTTTTGCCCGATTATCCTTAGATTGGAATAGTGGATAAGGGCTCCAGCCAATGGAGAGCCCACAATGAACCCCATCTTCACCTCTGTCCGCGTCGGCCGCTACGCTCTGCCGAACCGCCTCGTGATGGCCCCGATGACTCGCAGCCGCGCCGGCTTCGACGGTACGCCGGGCGAGCTGGCCATGGAATATTATGCTCAGCGCGCCGAGCTCGGCCTGATCGTCACTGAAGGCACCCAGCCCTCGGATGACGGCCAGGGCTATCTCACCACACCCGGCATCTATACGCCCGCCCATGTCGCCGGCTGGCGCAAGATCACGTCCGCCGTGCACGATAAAGGCGGCCACATCTTCATCCAGCTCATGCACGCTGGGCGTATGTCGCATCCCGACAACACGCCGCATCATCGCCAAGGCGTCGCACCGTCCGCGATCGCGCCGGGGACGGCCATGTTCACGGCGACCGGGATGCAGGACATTCCCGCGCCGCGCGCGCTGACGACCGAAGAAGTGCGCCGAACCGTCGCCGATTTCCGTCACGCGGCCCGCTCAGCGATCGAGGCCGGCGCCGACGGCATCGAGATTCACGGCGCAAACGCCTACCTCGTCCAGCAGTTCTTCGCGCCGAGTGCCAACACGCGCACGGACGAATATGGCGGCTCCATCGAGAACCGTGCCCGCTTCGCCATCGAGGTCGCCACGGCGATCGCCGAGGAGATCGGTGCGGACAGAACTGCAATCCGACTGTCCCCCGGCACGACGATGTGGGGAATTGACGAAGGCGCTGAAGGGGCGGATCTTTATCGCCATCTCGTCGCCGAACTCGACAACCTCGGGCTCGCCTATATGCACATCATGCACCAAGGCGACGAGCCGCTACTCGCCAACATCCGCAAGCTCTGGCACCAACCGCTGATCCTCAACCGGCCGGGTCGCCCGCACGATCAGATCGGCGTCGACGTGACTTCGGGACTGGCCGATCTCGAAGCCTATGGCCAGATGGTCTTGGCCAATCCGGACTTCGTCGTGCGGCTGAAGGCTAATGCAGCGATGAACGAGGCAGACCACAACACCTTCTTCGGCGGCACCGCACAGGGCTACATCGATTACCCCGTCCTGAGCGCCCGGACCGATATTAGTTCATGACAGGAGACTAGATTGCCTCTATCAGCAAATCCCTTGACTGCCTCGGATAAGAAGGCACTCGCCGAGATCGAAGGCTCAAGCGCGACGGCGAAAAAGAAGGTCCTGGTCGTCGGCGCAACAGGGTTCCTCGGAGCGAAGATTCTTCGCAACTTGACGCTTGATGCGAGCGTTGCCGTCGTCGCGATGTCGCGAAAGGGCGCGCCCTCAAATGAAAGCGCCGACGTCGAATGGGTGCGCGGCGACATGATGGATCCAGCTTCATTGGATCGTGCTTTGCGGGGCGTGGACGTCGTCGTCAGTTCAGCTAACAGTTACATGAAGGGAAGCCTCGACACGGATTTCCAGGGCAACAAGAACCTTATAGAGGCGGCGGCAAGAGCCAAAGTTGGCCGATTTGTCTTTCTCAGCATCGTTAGCTGCGAGGCTGCGTCTGCAGTGCCGCATTTCCACGCCAAGAAAGTGGCCGAGGATCTGATCAAGGCCTCCGGGGTGCCGTATGTATTTGTCCGCGCGCCTACATTTCTCGATCAGAGTACGGACTTTATTGCGAAGGGTGTGAAAGCTGGCCGGTTCCTGGCGATGGGCGATAAGACCACGAGGTGGTCCTATGTTCTAACAGATGATCTGGCCTCATATCTTGCCAAAGCCGCGACGTTTCCTGGCAGTGAAATCAACAACCAAACCATCGATGTCGGCTGGCGCGATGGCCCCAAGAGTCAGCAAGAGATCGCCGATATCGTCTCCGAAATTACGAAGAGACGTCTTAGGGTTCGGGTCGTGCCATGGTTGGTTTTCCGCTTGCTCGCTCGGCCCGTGAAGCTGTTTTCCGAGCTTGGGTACGATCTGATCGAGATGTTCCTGTTCTTCAAGAAGGGCGTCTACGTTTCGAATATTTCGAAACAAGAACATTTCTTCGGACCCGCGCCTACACCCCAAGATGCGATCACGCGGTGGGCAAGAAGTCATCAGCTAATTTCGTGAAGCATAGTGTGCCGGCATTTCAAGAGCGAGATGGGCACCTGTCTTTCAGCTAAATCAGAAAACCACCGAAGAAGGACATATGTGAGCGATCCGACAGCGTTTAAAAGGCCAGGTGATTCCGTGCCGACGACTCTAGGTCCTCAAGCCCAAGCCTATTTGGCGCAGAGGGCCGCTCTGTTGGCTGTGTCCGGCCAGACGAGAGTGGGGCCGCAAGCGCTCTCGGAATTTCTGGATCCCCTGGTCGACATGATGCGGCCGCTCGCAGCCGAGTTTCGAGGATCCACGGCCACGATTGCCTTGCCGAGCGGCGGAGAGAGCAAAAGCAGCTTTGTGTTTGTCAGGCCCGTCTGCGGCATCCTTTGCACATGATAGAAAGGGGCAGGATTGTGCGGGAAATCAAGTTATCGTCGGCGTTCAGCGTCTTCTACGAGACCCGTTTCACGCCGGGCGGCTGCCATGTCCCTTTCCCCGCCGGCAGGATCGAAGGCGCTTCCGTCTTCGGCCAGTACAGGCGCATCACGAGATAGATTGTGCCATCCGGGGCCGGAAGCCAGTTGGCTTCCTTGTCCGCACCAGGGCTGTCTTTCTGGATGTACAGCGTCAGCGAACCGTCAGCGTCCTTTTTCATCCCCGGCAACATCGGAGAGTTGATGAGGTAGCGATTGATCGGATTCTTGACCAGGAACTGGCTCTTGCCGTCGTACATCGTCACGGACCAAAACGAATGCACAGGCGGCAACTGGCCAGGCGGAAAGGTGATGGTGTACTTGTGCTTGCTGCCGTCGAGCGGTTCACCGGTCGCATCCGTTCGGGTGAAGGGGTACATGGCCTCTGCGGCATCGTTGCCATAGAGACCGGCCTTGGCGGCCCCAGCCCGCATCAACCAATCGCCGTTGAAGAAGGCCTCATCGCCAAGCAGCGAACTGACGTTCCAGCCGTTGATGGGTTCGTTTCCGCTGGCCAGCCATTTGTTGATTTTATCGTCACCTTGCTTCATGCCGGCCAGCATTTCTGCCTTATGTTCGAGCGACAGATCCTTGAACTCGAAGGTCTTACCGGAACCGATGCCAATCCTTGCAAGCTTGGCTCGGATTGCTTCGTCCCTTGACGTCTCAGGGACGTATTGCAGGGCCACGTCGAGATATAGGAAGAAGTTTTTCTTGATCCCGGCAGTGGTGGCAGGAACGAACTCGATCGTCGGTGCGGCGGGCGGGGCGGGCTGTTTGAGGAAGGCTGAAAGCGGTTGCGCCTTGTAGCCCGCCTGCACCTTTTCCACGTTCGGCATGTCTTCGGCGTTGATAAGTTGGGTCCGGAAGTTGGCGAACACGAACGGGGTGGTCGAGGAGAAGACCTGCTTGATGCCGTTGGGCTTCTCGCCTTTCCAGTCGGGTCCGACAACGAGATAGGAGCCCGGCTCGGTCCCTGTGGCGCGCGAGCCGATATAGCCGAAATTGTAGGTGTTTCCGTCGATGAACTGGACCGAATAATAGCGGTCCTTCTCGACCGCTGGCACCGAGATGACCATCGGTTCGGCGCGCAAATCCAGCCAGAGGATCGAGTAAGGCGTGTCGCTGTTCGGTGTGATGATTGCGGTGTCCGCCGGGGTGGCGACTTGATGCATGTTGTTGATTTCGTTGAACGGTGCCTTGAACTGTCCGGAATTCCTGTCCACGGCGAACTCCTGCATGACTGCGTAGTTCATCACGAGCGGCAAGCCGTAGATGAAGCCCTCTTCGGCAATGTCTTTGGCCTCCAGCAGGCTGGGCGATTCGGCCTTATTCTGCGCAAATACCTGGGTGGATTTCGCCGTCGTGGCGGCGAATGCGGCCATCGCAGCAGAGCGGAGCAGATCGCGTTTCGTAAGCATGTGAACGTCCTTTTGGTTCGCAGCGTGCGGTCGGGCATGCAGAGGTAGCAGGAGAAGGTTATCCGACTGCGGACATGCGCCGAACGAGCTCCAGTTATGAGTACGATGTCTCTTCGGGGCTCTTTGCGCCTACTTCGGAAATAGGAACGTCAGCCCGACCCCCGCCCAGCCCTTCGGAGCCGTTGTCCGGAGCCGCCGCCCAGTATCGGAGCCCGGCCGTCAGGCTGATCGGCTGCTCGTTCACCTTGACCAGCCTGGAGACGGTCGGATTGATCGGCACCGACCATTCATTCGCCTTCCAGTCGTATGTGGGTTCCGTGTTCAGCGCGAACGTCCATGCATTCGGTGTCGTGTAAGAAAGAAAGGGCTGCAGGAACGTGTTGCTGATGTCGTTGCGGTCCTCATTGCCAGCGAACGACCAGATGTGGTTGGCCAGCACGCCATAGGTCCAGGGGCCGCCCTGCTTCAGCGCAACAATCGTCGCTCCTGCGCCCAATTTCTCGCCGCCGAGCAGGTCGTCAGTCGCGGTCGGGATCAGGAAGACAGGTCCCGCGCCCCAGATGAGGCCGCCATCGGTTGGCTTGGCAGGCGACAGGAAGAAGCTCTGGACGACGTCGCCGAGACCGAACTGCGATCCGGATGGCCCGGCGATGTCGTCCTGGAAGGTCACGGGCAGGATCGTGCGGGAGATCAGGTTCCAGTCGGCGTTCAGCGAGATGGGGATCACGGGCTGGATGTTCAGCGACGTCTTGTCGCCATCGAGCGGGCCGTAGCCGTGGTCATAGTTCAACTGGAAGGGGACGCTGATGAGCGAGGCGATCGGATTCGAAGGTTTCTTGGCGAGATCGGCGCTGGAATTCTGTCCGTAGGCGGTCGACCCCATGCCGAGCGTCGCTGAGACTGCAAGCGTCAGGGATGTCCTTCGCAGCAAGATGCGGGTCGATGCGGTCGTGGCCATTGCACTATTCTCCGTCTGATGCCGAGGCTGGCGGTGAGCCAGACTGAGGTCATGCGCCGGAAGAATGACGGAACACGCCGGAAAAGAAACGTATGCTACCGTAGCATACGGCCCTAACGGCCGTATGCGGCGTCGGAAACCCTGAACTCAGCTTCGACATCCGTCGCGCTGGGCACTGGCAGTCCAGCCCGTCGAAGCGCTGCGATCATGCGCGTGCTGTCCTTCGGTGGCAGGTTTCTCTTCCGGTTCTCGGCCACGATGTTGGGCAGATAGTCGGGGCGCATTTTCATGAACACCTCGCCCTCGCGCCTCGCTTCTGCTAACAGCCCGGCCTCGGAGTAGATGACCGCCGCAACGCCATGGAAGAGCGGAAATTTCTGCAGGTCGGCTTTGCGGATCAGCCGCACCGCCATCTCATGCTCGTCGAGCATGCAGGCGATCAGGGCGCGCGTCCCGAAGTAATATCCGGCTCCGCCTGGATTGAGCTTGATCGCACGATCCAGCAGTTCCGCGCCACGCTTCCATTGCCCCGAGAACGCGACGCGCGTTCCGAGCTCCCCGAGGAACTCCGTGTCGTTCGGGTTGGCGGCGAGCGCCTCCTCGCCGACATCGAACGCCTCTTTCGTCTCGTTGTTGAAGAACAGTGCCGTCATGAGCGCCTGCAGGGCGCGCGTGTTGTCGGGTTCGAGCGAGACCGCCCGCCGCGCCGAACCGAGCGCGCGCTCCATCGCGGGACCCTTGTCACTCTGCGGATTGAACTCGAACCGGCCCTCGTCGAGATGGATGATCGAGAGCATTGACCAAGCCGTCGCGTAGGCGGGGAAACGCGCCACGGCGTTCTGCAGGCAGTCGCGCGCGATCAGATGCGCTTCCGAGTTCAGCTCCTCGCGGTAGGCGTAGTAGCGCAGCGTGCAGTCATGGACGCCAACATCGTCCGGCGGCGGGTTGGCCGCCATCGATTTTGCGATGATGCCGTAAGGCTGGGCGATCGCCGTTGCCACCTTGCTCGCGACATCCGTCTGAATGAAGAAGAGCTCGTGCGTGTCCAGATTCTCGTCGTAGTCTTGCGACCACAGGATGGATCCGTTGGAGGTGTCGACGAGGCGCACGGTCACACGGACCTTGTCGCCCGCGACGCGGACCCCGCCTGCGAGAAGGTAACGGGCGCCAAGTCCCTCGCGCACCTGCGATGCCTCGACACCGGGAGGCAGTGCCTTCGATGTCTCGCGGCCGAAGACGGTGATCTCCTTGAAGCGGGGAAGGGCGGTTAGAAGCTCCTCGGTCAGCCCGGCGGTATAGCGAGCAGCCTGCGGGCCATCGCCCAGGTCCGCGAAGGGTGCGATGACGAGGGTCGGCTCGCCCGGAACCTGCCCGGCGGAACGACCGGTGGCCGGCCCCGTCAGAACGCCCGCGTAATAGCCAAGCCCCGCGCAGACGAATGCCACGAGCACGGCCAGCACGGGCCAGGCGAGACGCCGCCACGCGAAAGCAGGGGCCTCGGTGACGTCTTCGTTCAGCGCATCCCCGGCCGCTTCTATCGGCGCGTCATTCCGCGTAAAGGTCGGCACGTAGCCGCCCTTGGGGATGTCGATGCGGATCGGATCGCGCTGGCCCGCAATGAGATAGTAGCGTTCGATGACCCGGCGCAGACGTCCGGCCTCGATCCGAACGACGGGATCTTCCTGAGAGAAGCTCGCGCTTCGGTGGAACACTTCGATGGCGATCGAATACGCCTTGAGACGCTGTGCCCGGCCTGCAAGCGTCTCCTCGGTAACATATTTCAGGAAGGCAGCGCCACGTCCGGCGCTGGGAAACTCGCGGCTGGACAGAATCCGTTTAAGCTGCGCCCTGACCTCCTCATGGGTCGGACAGGGGCGCTCGGCCCGATTGTCAGGCGTAGGCACCGAGGGCTGCATTGCATCCTCCTCACCGGTCACAGCATATGCGCGACAGTTACAGCTTGTATTGGAATCCCCTGATGCAACCTAGCTCCCGAAGAGCGTTTCGTCTACCTGAAAGAGGTTTCGCTGCCGGCAAATGTGGCACTGTCGGGAAGGATTCTCGGGGTGAACCATACGGAGGCGCTCGGTCCGCCCGCGCAGTTACCGAGAGTCAATGTGTTCAAGCGCAGCCCGCAGCGGCCCGTCCGAGACATAGATGACGCCAAGATACGGATGCGCCATGTCGACGACGAGGAAGATCGCTGCTGCGACTGACAGCGAACAGACCAGCATGACCCCGATCACGGTCGAATTGGCCGGGGCCTGGAGGCCAAAGGTCAGGAACAGCCACGCCAGCCAAAAGACGAGGATAACGAGAAACGCAGTCGGCAGCCCTTCCGAACTGCTTTCGACGAACATCCAGTGGGCTTCGGCCAGAAGGCCGCTGATCTCGAGCGCTCGAGCCTGAAGCAAGCGCTGTGGTTCGGTCGCCGGAACCAGGTTGCGAAGTTCGCCCTGCACAGGCTCGATGCCTTGGTTTTCATCGTATGGTTCGATGCCCGCCCGCTCGGCCGCGGTTCCCCATCCCTGAACAAGTTTGTTCTCGACGAGAAGCCGCAGCCGGCTACGCGCATCCGCCGTCTCCGGGCCGTAGTGCGCCAGCACCCGGTCAAGCAGCAGCAAACGGGCAACGGAAGTCCGCAGTTCGGCTTCGGCGTTGTTGTAGACGTTGTTCGCCGAGGCGATCAGCAGCCCGAGGGCAAGGGCAGACAAGGTGCCGACAACCGCCGTCGACAGGCGGATCACGTCCTTGGATTCGGAATCGAGGTGATGGGCTGGCAGCCGGTTACGGATGAGGATGCCGATCAGCGAGGCCCCGAACAGGCAGATGAAAACGAGTGCGCCCAGGGCGATCGAGCTCAAGCGGACGTCTCCTGTTATCTCGGCTTCCGGCACGCCGGGTCGGTCGGAATCGCCGCGCAGTTCTTGACCGCAATCTTCTGCCTTCCGCCGTCTTGTCCGGTCAGGCCGCCGACATGATTGGCGTAGTTGCCGCGCGTATCGGCGTCAAGCACCGCGACGGGGGCGGTCAGTACGAGACCCGCGGCACTTCCGGCCGCCGCCGCCACATTCGTCGTCCCCGCAAGGATCGTGTCGCCAAGACCGACCCGGCTGTCCGTCAGCGTCTGCCCTTCGGATAGCCGCGCGCCGATGAGCTGGACGACTTGCGGCGACTCGGCGAACTTGCTGTGATTGAGATCGTCGCTGACCTTGATCTTCGTCAGGTCGATCACCGAGATCTTGTAGTCGGCGAGTTCAGCCTTGTACGGTGCGGTTTCCGGATCGATCGAACCGAGCCGTGGGATGTTGCCCCAGACCCGGCGCGAGAAGGCAAGCGCCTTGTCGTCGCGCGATACGAAGAGCGTGAACTGCGGATGCGGGTTGCCCATGTCCTCGATTTGCGATCGGAAGACATCGACGTCCACATCAGGGGCGGCCAGCATCACGTTCTTGAACTTCCCCGGAAGACCGCCGTTGCGGATCGCCATCTGCCGGAGCGCCTCCAGCGCCAGCCAGTTGCCCATTGAGTGGGCCAGCACGTTGACTTCCTTCACCTCTCCGTCTTTGGCGAGATACTGGAACAGCGTCTCAAGTGCGTTGCGCGTGTAGTTGGTGCTCTCGCGGTCATAACCGTAGGCCAGCAGGCTGCCGCGCGATGGCCAGGTTACAAGGATCGGCGTGCTGCGGACATTGGAATCGTGGACGATCTGAGCGAAGCGGTAGACGCTGTCTTCAAAGCGATTGTTGAAGCCGTGGATGAAGACGAGGACGCTGTGGTCGGGGTTCTTTCTAACCGAGGCGTTCAGCCAGCCTTTCGCGCCGTCGAGACTGAGCTCGTCGGCCTTCAGTGTGGCGAAATCGGTTTCCGGATTTGAAGGCAGCTTCTTTGGCCAGGCGACGTCACCCTCCTTGCGGATCTTGGGCAGTGAAACTCTCATCTCCGCGAAGGACGGCGTCCGGGCGCGCTCGCCCGTAAACATCTGGCCGGGAACGGTGGATCGGGCGCGTGTGGTCGCGACCAGCATATCGACGCGGCTGGTATCCGGCACGGTATCCGCAACGGGCGACAGCACGTCTTTCGGGTGTCCGCCACAGCCTGTGAGCACGACCAGCGCGAGGCATGGAAGAAGTCGCCGGATACGACCAGCAGTCAACGAACCAAACAAGCCCAAGTCATCCCCCATCAGCATTCCGACATCGATACGCAGTCACGTGCCCGAAGGCGGACAGTAGCTTGTTGACGCAACAGACACTTGTGCTGTTCGCGTGGCATGTTCCGTCGCCACATCAGGAGGCGAGGATCTTCTCAATCAGTTAACTTCCGTGAACTTCAAAGACGCTCTGACGTCCTTGCCGTCAGACGAGCGACTGGGTGATGGCGCCTGCATCACCCCTTGTCTGTTCAAATTGATCGCCGTCCTCAATCCACATGCCGACGTCATAGCATGTTATCGCGGACAGACATCCCAGAAACCCGTCTTCTTGGTGTTATCGGTATAATACCAGCACATGCCGGACTGCGGCGGCGTTCCGGCGACCGAGGCCGCCGCTGCGCCTGCGATGAAGCCGAGGGCAGCCCCCGCGGCAATCGCACCGCCCGCGGGCCAATAACGGCGAGGGTTCACCACGACGACGCCCCGCATGACGGGCGGGCGAGGGACTACGACTGCACCGCGACCACCGACGGCCGCACATCCTCTAGCTCCGCATCCAGCCACCGCACGGCGGGCTTCGGCCGTGGTCGGAGCGAACATTGGTACGGCCACCATCATCAGGAGGGCCGCAGCCGTGGCGACGTTCTGAAAGTGCTTGATGATGAGCTTCATGAGTTCGGTCCTGGTTGAGGGCGTAGGCGAAACTTCGCCCAGCGAATTCCTGACAGGGCGCACGATGCCTCAATCATCGCGTTTCCCTTCGTATGTTACTGTACGTTACGGCGTAGCGACGGCGACCGGGAAGGGCACGCCGAGACGGATTGCCTTCGAGAAATCGGGCGACAATCCATCCGCCCGCGCCCGCCCGTGGATTTTGGCAATCTCTCGCAGCCGGGCGAGCGGCATCGACGTGTCAATGGCTCCCCGGTCATACGCGTAGTCGGGAAGATAACCGTTGACGATCAACCGCCAGTCGAACGGCACCTTGTCTCCGGCGACACGCATCAGCTTGGCGACGGTCGTCGTGCAGTTGGTGGTGATCGAGTTGTAGTACTGTGGAGTCCGGGCGAGGGCGTTGGCCTCCGCGACGTACTCGAGCAGTAGCTTTCGTGCCTGCTCCGGACTGGCTCTCAGCCGATAGATTTGGACGTCCTCGCCACGCACGTTGGAGCGGACGCCGACAACGTCACGTTCGTCCGCGCCAACAACCACGAGCGGGTCGTTCTTGAAGAGATCGGCAAGGGGAGCAAACGCGCCACCGACCTTATGGCGTACCTCGATCGACCAGGCGAGTTGTTCGCCGCCTTCGAAGCCGAAGCTGAAGATGACATGTGCGATCTGGGGCCCCGCCCAGTATGACATGAACAGGTCGACTGTCTTCACCTTGTTCACATCGTAGGTTCGTGTCGTCCAGTGCTCCGTGAAGTCGGAATTGCTTCGCCACTCGAAATCCCGGACATCAGTCAAGGTCAGCAAATTTCCGTCGATACGACCCGTGACCTGGCGGGCGACGTCCGGCGCCCATGCAGCGTTCGCTTCCGGCTTGATCGAGCTCCACCAGAAGAGAACCAAGGCAAAGACGACAGCGAACGAAAGGATGGCTCTCATGCGCAGCCGGCTGGCAAGCGCCGCGACAGTGCAGAGACCGAAGACGAGGAAGACGCCAGCGCCAATTGCTCGTCCGGAATCAGGCAGGGACAGGCGATACCATAGGGCGAGGGAACCCCAGGCTGACAAAGCCGCCATGACCAGGGCGACCGCGAAGATCAAGATGATCGCCATCAGTCGAGGCATGTTGTTCCTTTTCCGTAACGGCCGACGTGCCGATGATGCGGAGATCGCGCGTTCATCTGGCGCCCGGGAATGGCACGACCTTGGCAAGATCCAGCATGGTATGGATTTCCTTGCCGAGCCAATCCATGAGTTCGAGCGCCTCGGCATAACGTTCATCTCGCTCAGGAGCCGTAGACGACTCCCAGTCCCGCATGTGCTGGTCCGCGATGGAAAAGTCGTTGCACAGCTCCCGGAAGCTTTCATTGCGGGAGGCAAGCGCTTCGATCTCCAGCGTCTGCTCGGGAAACCTGCGCTTGGCAAACTCCGTGTCGTATTCCATTGCATCGGCTCCCGGCCAGGCGACGCGGGCTCCCGCACATCCGCGTAGTCGTCATGAGGATGACACAGAACCCGGCCGGCACCATGTAGGTTACAGTAACACACGGCGAGTTTCTTGCGGTCGGCAGCGCCTGTGTGGTCCATTCGGTCATCGGCCTGTTGGCGGGCCAGCCATGCGAGGACCTTACCGTGAAACCCATCCTGATCTCCGTCACAGCGCTGCTGATGTCGTCCGGACTGGCGAGCGCCGCCGATCCGATCTTCGGCAACTTGAAGACGCCGCCCTGCGCCACCGCCCCG
>NZ_JABEPH010000274.1:0-8382 GCF_013004495.1 Rhizobium sp. SEMIA 4085 | reverse complement strand
CGCCCAGCAGCAGACCGTTCACGCCGCGTCTGTTCCGTGTACGCGCTGCCCGGCAGGGGGGGGACAGCAAAAGGTCAAGCGGGAAAGCTCACCAGCCGCCACCGCCGCCGCCTCCCCCGCCACCACCCGAAGAACCGCCGCCACCGGAAAAACCGGAAGAGGAACTGGAGGGCGCAGGTGAAGGAATGGTCGAGGCGATCGTGGACGCCATCGACGACGAGAAGCCGCCGATGCGGTCGGAGAAGCTGCCGCTGCTGAAGTTGCCGTAATACCAGGACGGATCATAGGCGGCAGCCGCACCGGCAGCGGCCGCCGCGAGCCAGGTTTCGAAGGTGCGTGTCCAGGGCTTCTCGACACCCAGTGCAACCGCATAGGGCAGCAGCCTCTCAAAATGTTGGGGCGACATTTCCGGCGCACCGGCCATGTTCATCCGGTCCTTCTCGGCAAGGGTCAGATACTGACGAAGGCCGTCGATG
The DNA here is from genome assembly GCF_013004495.1 of Rhizobium sp. SEMIA 4085. Classification (NCBI taxonomy): domain Bacteria; kingdom Pseudomonadati; phylum Pseudomonadota; class Alphaproteobacteria; order Hyphomicrobiales; family Rhizobiaceae; genus Rhizobium; species Rhizobium sp. SEMIA 4085. The sequence goes on along the minus strand of NZ_JABEPH010000274.1, from coordinate 7,906 downwards.
CCATCCATGATCTTCGAACCAAGCGGCGTCGGCGCACCCATGATGAAGACATAGAGCAGGTTGAGCAGCACGATGCCGCCGACGGCAAAGAGCATCGGCGTCTCGTGGAACTCCAAGAGCGTGGAGAAAAGCGCCAGAGCCAGCGATGAAACGATGCTGAAGCCGACAAAAACGATGACGGCGATCGCGATCACAGCGGCGATCTTGCCGCCCAAGGACTGGCCGGGGCGGAACGACCGTGCAAAGCCGGCCACGAAGATGGCGACGAAGACAGAAACGACGATCGGGATGATCATCAAGACGATCGCATCGGGTTCCAGCGTGCCGAAAACGAAGAGCGCGACGAGTGCGGCAGCGCTGAGCGCGATGCCGCCGGTCGTATAGCCGGTATTGGAATTGTAGTATTTGCCGCGATGTTCCCGCTCGATCGCCGAGCGGAAGCTTTGGCCGACCGACTTCACGCGTTCGCCGTTTGCCTTGTCGATCGTCAGCGAGCCCTTGTTGGCGACGGCGCTCAGGAGGCTGGCTTCGCCGGCTTCCAGCTTCTCCTTACCCACCGGCTTTTGCGTGCGGCGTACGATGATCGATTGCCTGAGGTCTTCAAGAGCGACATAGCCGCGAACCGCCAGGTCCAGCGCCGTTGCCGAAAGTGCCGTCCAACCCCCGCCTGAAATGCCCTTGTTGTCGATGTAGTTGACGAGCGCCGGTGAGATGCCTTCGGGAGGATCCCAGCGCGGCACAAGGACGCCGCGGGAAGGGTCGCGTCCGACCTTCAGCCAGGAGCGGGTGTAGTAAAGGAAAACAAGGAGGAGGCCGCCGAAACCGATGAAATAGTCGCGGTTGTCCTTCAGCCACCAGATGTTCCGATCGGATGCGCTCGGTGGATCGATCGCGCCTTTCGGAAGCTTGACGGCAATCGTCAGACCTTCGTTGGCATCGAGCGGCATGGTCGTCGAGAAGATCGGCCGGGCATTGCCGCCTGAAATCCGGGCATTCTTGTCCTTTGCGCCAAGCGCACCGGTGAAGACATTCGTATCGGTTGCGATGACACCATCTGGCAGGTTCACGGTCGCGGTCGCGGCCATGATCGGGAAGATCCAGCCGTTACCGGTCACATTCCAATAGAGTTCGTCGTGATCGGCGAAATAGCGGATCTGGCGATTGGTGGTGTAGGTGAAGGCATATTGATGGCGGCCTGGTGGAAGCATGACGTCTTCCGACCCAGCATAGATACGGATGCCACCGGAGACGGATTCCGTCTTCCACGGCTCGTCATTGCCGTCGCGTTTCACCGATACAACGTCAAAGTCGACGCTGCGGCGGCGACCTTTTTCATCGACGAAAGTCAGCGGAAAGTCGCGGAAGATGCCGCGCCGGATCCGATTGCCCTCGGCATTGACGGTGATTGTCTCCGTCACCGTCATAGCGCCGCTCTTTTCGAGCTTTATATCTGATGCGAAGGAGTTGATGACCTCCGCGGCACTTGCCCCATATGCTGCAAGCGCCAGAAACAGAATGAAGCAAAGGCCGAAAAGCCGCCGGATCATCATACCTCTCCCCGCCGGCGGCGCGCTGCCGCCTCAGACAATGTCAGTCCTCGTTCACATATTTGACGCCCAGGCCTGCCAGCGTGCGCCAATAGGCAGGGAACGTCTTGCCGACGCAGTCCGGATCGAGGATCGTGATGCCGTCTATCTTCAGCCCGGCGAGCGCGAAGCTCATGGCGATGCGGTGGTCGGCGAAAGTGTCGATCTCGGCAGGAAGACGCCTTCCGGCAAGCGACGGATCAGACTGGACGATGAGATCGTCGCCTTCTTCGCGCGCCAGATCCGGGCGAATCTGCGTCAGGCCGGTCGACAGCGCGCGGATGCGATCGCATTCCTTGACGCGCAGATTGGCAATGCCGACGAAATGGACGGGCGTTTCGTTGAAGGCGGCAAGGACTGCGAGCGTCGGAACCGCGTCCTGCATCTGCGAGCCGTCGATTTCAGCCGGCAGGCGCGGGAATTTGACGATCATCTCATAGGCGCGCGCATCCGGCTGCGTGAAGGCGCCGTTCGGCACCCCGAGATCGATGGAGCCGCCGGTCAGGACTTCGGCAGCCCAGAGATAAGTTGCCGCCGACGCATCCGGCTCGATGACGAAATCGGCCGCCGTGTAGCCGGTCGGTTCGACGCGCCAGGTGACTGCGCTCGTCTTCTCGACCTTGGCGCCGAAGGCTCGCATCGCGGCGGTCGTGAGATCGATGTAGCCGAGGGCACCGATGTCCTCGCCGAGGAGTTCAATATCCACCGGGCGGTCGCCTCCGGCCGCCATCATCAGCAGCGCGGATACATACTGGCTGGAGAGACCGCCATCGATCCCGATACGGCTCGCCTCGAAGCAGCCTGTCCCCTTGACGGTTACAGGCGGGCAGCCGGTTTCGGCCGTCGCATCGATTCCGAGAGACCGCAACGCATCAACGAGCGGGCCGATCGGGCGCTTGCGCATGTGCTGATCACCGTCGACGACGACGGTGCCATCAACGAGTGCGGCAGCGGCCGTCAGGAAGCGTGTTGCAGTGCCGGCATTGCCGAGGAAGAGCGGCGCTTTCGGCGCCAGCAACTTGCCGCTTCCAGTGACGACGAAGCTCGTATCGTCCGGTTCGTCGATGACGACGCCCATGGCGCGCAGCGCATCCGCCATGTAGCGCGTATCGTCGCTCTTCAGTGCGCCGGTCAGACGGCTGATACCCTTGGCGAGGCCGGCCAGGAGCAGCGCGCGGTTGGTGATCGACTTCGAGCCCGGCGGCACGGCGCGCCCCACGAGCGGAGCCTTAGCCGGGATGATGGTGAGTTTCTTGTCCTTGCTCATGAGGCTTGTCTATTCCGTCCATTGCGCTAGCCGCCCTGCGGCCTTGACCGGCCCTGCTCATAGCAGCTTTTGCGCAAAGGCAAACGCCCATATCAGAATTTGACGGCCGGAACGGCGCGGTCGGCCTCGTTGGTGATCTCGAAATATTCCCGCTTCTGGAAGCCGAACTGCCCGGCGACCAGATTGGAGGGGAAGCTTTCAACCTTGACGTTGAGATCACGGGCAGCGCCGTTGTAATACCGGCGTGCCATCTGGATTTCGCTTTCCATCGTCTCGAGCGAGGCCTGAAGCTCGGAGAAGTTCTCGTTCGCCTTCAGGTCCGGATAGGCTTCGGCTAGCGCCAAAACACGGCCCAGCGCCTGGCCGAGAAGGCCTTCCGCTTGCGCCCTGCCCGCTACATCGCCAGAAGGCACCGCCTGCGCCTTGTTGCGCAGCTCGACGACCTCTTCCAGCGTGCTCTTTTCGTGGGTAGCGTAGCCCTTGACGGTCTCGATGAGGTTTGGGATCAGATCGGCGCGGCGCTTGAGCTGCACGTCGATGCCGGACCAGGCCTCTTCGGCCATCTGCCGGGCGCGGACAAGACCATTATAGATAAAGACAAGATAAAGCGCGATCAGAACGATCACACCGACAACAATATACATCGCGAATCCCCCGCAACGACGCAAAGTCTGGACCGAGACTATGCGGCTTCCGCTGGATTGTCATCCCGCATTTCCGGGCTGTGGCTTACATCAGCGACTAGCGAAATATCACGATACCGCACACACATAGCCGGTTATATCTTTCTTATGTGCCGCCTGGTTACGGTGCACTCGCAACTCACGACGAGGAAATAATCAGACAATGAGCGCAGCAATCTACCTATTGAGCCTGTCGGCGATCGCATCTCTCGTCGTCTTCCGAAAGACTCCACGGCCAGCGCCCCGGCGCATCGTCGTACGCTCCAACCACCGCCGCTAAGCGGCATTCTTAGGCGGCGGCCACGGCGATATTGATGCCGCCGGCATCCGTCAAAAGGAAGGCTTCACCGCAAGCCTTGGCGAGCGTGCGCACCCGCAGGATATAGCTCTGACGCTCGGTGACCGAGATCATCCCGCGTGCATCCAAGAGGTTGAAGACGTGGCTTGCCTTGATGCACTGGTCATAGGCCGGAAATACACACTTGTGCAGCAGCTGATTGGCATTGTCGCTCGGCGCACCGGCGGCGAGAAGCGCCTGGCACTCCTTTTCCGCATCGATGAAATGGCGATGCAGCATCTCGGTATTGGCGAATTCGAAGTTGTGGCGTGAGTATTCCTGTTCGGCCTGCAGGAAGACGTCGCCGTAGCTGATCTTTTCGTCGCCTTCGCGGCCGTTGAAGTTCAAGTCGTAGACGTTGTCGACGCCCTGCACATACATCGCCAGACGCTCGAGGCCATAGGTCAGTTCGCCGGCAACCGGCGCGCATTCGATGCCGCAGACCTGCTGGAAGTAAGTGAACTGCGAGACTTCCATGCCGTCGCACCAGCACTCCCAGCCCAGCCCCCATGCGCCGAGCGTCGGGCTTTCCCAGTCGTCTTCGACGAACCGGATGTCGTGCAGCAGCGGATCGAGACCGATCGCCGCCAGGGAGCCGAGGTAAAGCTCCTGCAGGTTCGGCGGGTTCGGCTTCAGGATGACCTGATACTGGTAATAATGCTGCAGACGGTTTGGGTTTTCACCGTAGCGGCCGTCCGACGGACGGCGCGACGGTTGGACATAGGCAGCCTTCCACGGCTTCGGGCCGAGCGCGCGCAGCGTGGTCGCCGGATGGAACGTACCGGCGCCGACCTCCATGTCATAGGGCTGCAGAACCGCACAACCCTTGTCCGCCCAGTAGTTATGAAGCGTCAGGATCAGCGCCTGGAACGAGCGCTTCGGGTTCATATGGTCGGAAATCGATGCAGACATGGAGACAAGCCACCGGTTGCGTATTTTGCCGGACAGGTGCCATGGGAGAGGGCAAGGGTCAATACTTAACGTATGATCGGACCATGTTTTGGAAGGAGCTCCGTCGCCAACGTCAAGACAACGGTCATGCTGTCTGATGAGGATTTACGCGTTGCAGAAGAGTTCGCCGAAAACGGGGCGTTTTCCAAGCGCATCCGATGTCATTGGCGAGGGTATCGCCCCAATGCGGCTTGAGGAAGAGGTCGAAGACCGACCTGCTTAATATCGGCGATTTAATTCAAACTATTCCGACCTACGGAGAGCCGGCGAACACGACTCATATCGAACCATAAGAAACGACGCTCCCCCGGGCTCCGGGCATCCGGCTTCAGATAAAGCGGTCATTTGCTTCGCTGTCGAGCGGGGTTAAGCACGCTCCTATTGCAAGAACTCGCCTTGTCACGACCGAACTTGTAGTCGGCCGGCACTTGCAGCCGCAAAGCGCGTATTCAGTCGAGAGCCTGCGCATGTTCTTCATTGGTCACCATCATTCATCCTCCCGCTTCACGCGGTATTCGCCGGTCACCGGATCCTTGACAAGCGTGCCGACGGCGCCGGTCTGACGCTCCTTCTCGGCACGGCGGGATTTTTCCTGCAAGCGCTTGGCATCGGAGATGAAGCGGCGGTAAAGCCACCAGGCAGCGCCGACCAGGATTATGATTGTTATAAGCTGCGCCATCTCCCTTTTTCTTCTCCTCTCACAGTCCGTAGCGGCTCCACAATGCCTTTTCTTCCGCCGCTTCGACAAGTCCCGTCGCGAGACCTGATGCCAAGCCATCAATCGAGACGGGCGAGACACCGGGCATCCGCCGGCCGAAGAGGCTGCGGGCGGCGGTGACGAGCTGCAGCCTGGTCTTCGGGCCGTAGCGCCTTTTCAGTTCCTGGCGCATGTCGCCGAGGCTGTCGACGAGGCCGAGCTCGAGCCCGCGCGTGCCGCTCCAGAATAGGCCGGAAAAGACGGTTTCGTCATCCTTCAGTCTCCCGGCGCGGCGTTCGCGCACCATGGTGATGAAGACCTCGTGGATCTCGAGCTGAAGGGTCTTCAGATATTCAATGTCCTTCTCTTTTTCAGGCTGGAAGGGATCGAGGATGACCTTGTTTTCGCCGGCCGTATAGACGCGGCGCTCGACGCCGATCTTCTTGAGGAGTTCGGGGAAGCCGAAGCCACCGGAAACGACGCCGATCGAACCGACGATAGAGGTCGGGTCGGCAATGATCTCATCGCCGGCAAGCGCGATCATGTAGCCGCCGGAGGCCGCCACGTCCTCGACGAAGACCAGCACCTTCTTCTGCTTTTCACGAGCAAGCTCGCGGATGCGGGTGAAGATAAGCCGCGACTGAACGGGCGAACCGCCCGGCGAATTGACGGCAATGGCGACAGCGGGAGCTTCCTTGTCAGAGAACGCCTTTTCCAGCACCGGTGCGACATTGGCGAGATTGAGTATCGGGCGGAACTGGCCGCCGCCGCTCATGATTGCGCCCTGAAGCCTGACGACCGGGATGATCACCCCTTCCTTGCGGAAACGCTTCGGTACCAGCTTTCTCAAAAATCCGGCCATTTCAAATCCTTCTCGCTCTCGGCATCGCAATCCATGTATGCAATGGAGCAGCAAACGCAATGGGCCAACTTCCCAACATGCATCCGATTTTTCATTTTGCGAATGACTTGCATTATCATTCTAATCGGGCATAGTGCGGGGCATTGGTCCCAAAAGCGGTAATCATATGGATGTTTTGAATCGTACTCCAAAAGGCGGCTGGCGACACGACCGCGAAGAAGCCTCGCTTTCAGACGTTTATCGCACGATCGGCACAGGCCGCCCGGGATCGAAACTCCGGCGGATTGCCGCCTTTGCCGGCCCTGGCTACATGGTCGCGGTCGGCTATATGGATCCCGGAAACTGGGCGACCTCGCTCGCCGGCGGCTCGAAATTCGGCTACGCGCTGCTGACTGTGGCGCTGCTTTCGAACCTCATGGCGATCGTGCTGCAATCGCTTTGCGCCCGGCTCGCCATTGCTTCTGGCCGCGATCTGGCGCAGGCCTGCCGGGACGCCTTCCCCAAAATCGTTTCCGTACCGCTGTGGGCCTTTGCGGAAATCGCAATCATCGCGACGGACATTGCCGAGGTGATCGGCACGGCAATCGGCCTCAACCTGATCTTCGGCGTTCCGCTGGAACTCGGCGTGCTGATTACGGCGCTCGACGTTTTCCTTATTCTCTATCTGCAAAAGCTCGGCTTCCGCTGGATCGAAGCGTTCATCATCACGCTTCTCGGCGTCATTGCGCTGTGCTTCGGCGTGCAGATCTTCCTCGCCGACCCGCAGTGGGGCGCCGTCATCACGGGCTTCTTCCCGACGACGGAAATCGTCAGCAACCCGGAAATGCTCTATCTGGCGCTCGGCATTCTCGGCGCGACAGTCATGCCACATAATCTCTATCTGCATTCCGGCATCGTGCAGACCCGCGCCTACGGCCACACCGTGCCGGAAAAGCGGGAAGCGCTGACCTATGCGACGATCGACTCGACCTTTGCGCTCTCTTTTGCGCTGTTGATCAACGCCTCGATCCTGATCCTTGCCGCAGCCGCATTCAACGCCCACGGCCGGACGGACATCGTCGAACTCGGCGAGGCGCACTCGCTGCTGTCACCGCTGCTCGGGCTTGCGATCGCACCCACGCTTTTCGGCATCGCCCTGCTCTGTTGCGGCCTGAATTCGACCGTGACGGCAACGCTTGCGGGCCAGATCGTCATGGAAGGCTTCCTGAAGATCAAGCTTCAGCCATGGGTACGCCGTCTGACTACCCGCGCCATCGCAATCGTGCCGGCGGCGATCGTGACCATCTGGTACGGCAACCAGGGCACGGCACAATTGCTGATCCTGACGCAGGTCGTGCTCAGCCTGCAGCTTTCCTTCGCCGTCTTCCCGCTGGTGATGTTCACCGCCAGCAAGGCCAAGATGGGCGAGCTCGTCGCGCCGCGCTGGCTGAGCACTATTGCCTATGTGATCGCAGTCGTGATCGCCGGATTGAATATCACGCTGCTTCTCGACTTCGGGACCGGCTACGCCTTGCATTGTCCGA
>NZ_JABEPH010000273.1:0-8392 GCF_013004495.1 Rhizobium sp. SEMIA 4085 | reverse complement strand
CCGACTGACTCTGACCTGGTTCGCCCCCCATCCTCCCGTCGCCCGTCCCCCCCTCCGCTCCCATAGCGTTGGCCCAGCCATGATCGAGACTGTCGCGCGGGAACGCGCCCGACCGTGTTCGCACGTCATGGTAAGCCTTTGCTGCCGGAGCGACGGCAGTTACGCTTAGGGCGCAGGGCGGACTGGAGACAAGGAAGCGCTCCGTATCGGGCGCCACCGTGACGATCGTCTTAGAAGGCGGTGCCCAGGTTACATTGCCTTCCTGATAGATCTGCGGATCTGCAACCCTTGCGGCATCTTTCGACCGACTGGCATAGGTTAGGTCGTTTGTATTCGGGCCTGCTTTGAAATAATTCCCGGCATATGCGATCGGGGTCCCCCCAGGAAACTGCGAGAAAATCTCCGCCCACTCGGACCGCGCATTGAAGAAAACGTTATTAACGATCTCAATACAGGACTGTCCGTAGTGATTGTTGTCTGGATTCCGATCATTATTCGACAGACACAGGTTCCTGAGAAATGTCAGTTTTTGCGGCGCCCGTGGATCGGATCCAAGCAACGTGCATTTGCTGTGTTTGTTGAGGCCCTCCGCAAGGATCGAATTTGCGATCGTGACCTCCGTGGCGTCGGCATGGGTACTGATGTTCTCGTCCGTCGCCCAGGAAACCGACACGTGGTCGACGTACACCCTTTGGCTATTCTCGATGACCAGCCCGTCAACGTTTTTGACAGTGTTTGGGAGCTGCGGCCGGATGCGAATATGTCGCACGATAACGTCATTCGTTCCCTTGATTCCCAGCAGCGTATTTTTTCCCTTTTTGTCAGGCCGCTCAATCGTCAAGACTATGCCGCTGCCGGGTGCCGTCTGCCCGAGGATGGAGACTGACGCATTGTCGCTTCGAACGATCAGCGTTCGCTTGAGCTTGATCGTACCGCCAATCTGGAAGACGCAGTTCCTCGGACCCGCCGCCTCGATGCACGCTCTGAGGCTTCCGGATCCGCTGTCTTCCAGATTTGTGACAGCGATGATCGCGCCGCCTCTTCCGCCTTGCGCACTCTTTCCGTAACCTTCGGCGCCAGGGAACGCATCGGATGCTGCGTTTGCAGCCTGAGCGTGGCCGACAGCCCCAAGGCTGATTAAAGTGAGTGCTAGTAGGCAGGTTGCAGCGATGAACATTGGAGCGCAGCGGCGCCCTTGCCAATGCATACCATCTCTTGCGTCCATGCCGTTCGCATCCACCATCTCACAACCCAATAACAGCTGAAAAGAGCGCCCCTCCTGCTATCGTCAGTTAGCGTTCAGCCGGACGAAGATGAACGCTTTTCGACGCGCTCTGTCGAATTGGGCAGTGCTCCAGTACAATCAATAACTAATTAGGGTGATATCAAATATCGCACCATTCGGCGATACTATTGCCAATACGGTTTACACAGGTAAATCCATGGGTTCGAGGCCAATAGTCGTAGTCTATCCGTTTGTTGGCGATAAATTCGGCGGAAGCGACATCTCAGCAATCAAGCTGATTGAAGCGCTTCAGCCCTCCGAGGTGCGGCCGGTGGTCGTGCTCCATAAGCCAAACGGAGATTTCGTAAAATATTTGGACAAGCGTCAGATTGACTATCTGACGGTCAAGGTGTCCGTCCTCAGACCTCGATATCGCGGCGCCGGAAGCGCGGCGGCAGCAGGCTACCTTTATACCGTCGCCCGATTGATCCGTTTTCTTCGCCGGCACAAGGCCGATATCGTCCACACCAACGACGGGTCGATACACGCGACATGGGGGCTTCCAACCGTGCTTTCCGGAGCGCGCCTACTATGGCACCATCGCGGCGACCCGGCGGGACGGGGCATAAACCTTCTCGCGCCGTTTATTGCCAGTCATATCGTTACCGTCTCCAACTATGCAAAGCCGACCTCACCTTTGCTCCCCATCAGCGCCCGAACCTCGGTGATCCATAGTCCTTTTGACCATCCCGAGCCCCTGCTTGACAGAGAGGAGTGTCGTCTGGATCTCGTGCGGGAGCTCGGACTGGATGAGAAAACACGCCTCATTGGATTTTTTGGCACACTCATCGATCGCAAGCGGCCAATCCGCTTTGTCGAAGCCATACACGCGTTTTGCGCGCAGCATCCTGAACTGACGGTCGCAGGCTTGTTGTTTGGCTCGCCCGAGCATTGCGGCGAGCGACTTGATGTCGAGGTGGCGGCGCGTGCGCGCGAGTTGGGGATAGAAAAGGCCATTCACCTGATGGGTTTCCGCTCGTCGATCAACCGTCTGATGTGCGCTATGGATATTCTACTTGTACCCGCAATAAACGAACCGTTCGGAAGAACCCTCATCGAAGCGATGCTGGTCGGGACGCCGGTCGTCGCGACGAACCACGGTGGAAATCCCGAAGCAATCGTCGATGGAGAGACCGGCTATCTCGTCGAGCCGGAAGTGCCGAGCGCTTTTGTGCCGCCGATGGCCAAGCTCTTAAAGGATCCGTCTGAATGGCAGCGCGTGAGCGCAAACGCGCAAAAATCTGCTTTGGCACATTACGGAATTCGCCCTCATACAGAAAAAATAATGCATATCTATCGCGAGCTTGCCGGCAGAACCGCATGATCAAATGCTTTGGTCAGCATAGGTGGGGACTGAATTGCCAATCTGCGGCAAAGCGCGCCGTCCCCAACGGGGCCGCCGCCGGCCACTTGATCCCCGATTTCAAGGGATTTCGAGCCCTCGCGCGGCCGAGGGCTGTTTTCGGATGGCGGGCCGCTTAAACGCAATCGTCGCGCCCGCGCTTTCTTTTGTCCAATCTCCTCTGCCCATAAAATATTGTAGGATGCGCTGACCTGCGACCTTCTCGGATGAGAGGATGGATTTGGTTTTCAGTTTTTCAACTATCCGGCTTCTCATGTGGAAGCTCATTCATGCGGTTTCTTTCTGACGAAACCGTGCTTTGACTTGCGCCCACAGCCCGGATTTCGCCAGCGCTGCCTTGCCGGCTTCAGGCTTCGCGCCTTGGTTGAGAACGCCTCCAAGGATGAAAGGTTGGTTGACCGAGAGGCGGTTCAACGCATTGACCAGCTTTCGTTCCGTTGTGCGTCCCGCCGAGACGACCACGATGATGGAATCCACATGGGCGGCGAGCCAAACGGCCCCTTCCTCGTTCTCTAAATTAGGCGCGTCGATGATGACCAGATCATACATTTTGCGCAAATAAGAGCAAAGTGGTCCTGAATCGTCGGCAGTGAAGCTTGCGAAGACGACGTCAAGCCTGGGATGGGCCGGCGAAGTCATGCTGGAGATGCATAAATCGGGCGGATCTGCGATCTTTGGCACCAGGCCAGGCGTGGCTATGCCAAGAAGCGCGCCCGCACCTTTCGCTGATGAGTCAAAGTCAACCAGAACCGTGCGAAGATTGCTCGTTGCCGCCGCGGCGGCCATGCCGAGGGCGAGCGCGGTCTTGCCCTCACCAGGCGAGGGTGAACAAAACATCACGATCTTTCCACCAATCGAGCGTTCGATTGTTCGCCACCCAAGACACAAATTTCGCATTGCCTTTCCGAAGGGCGAGGATGGATTGTCGACGGCAAATTCGAATGAGCTGGAACCGTGCCGGAAATGCCGGGTCAGGCGCGGAACGGTCACCAGGTTCGGCCGGCCCAGAATGTCTTCCAGGTCGTTCGAGCGATACAGGCGATCGTCGAGCACATCGACAATGATGACCGTCAGGACCGCGAGGATGAGAGAACCCATCGACCCCGACACGACGACGAGAGCCGGCTTCGGAAACGTCGGGCTCGTCGGCACCTCCGCATAGGACGCGACACTTGCTGACGCTTTGTGCTCGCCCCGCTCGGGATCTAGATCCCCTAGTCGAAGCACGACCTGATCATAACGCTTTTGTTCGGCCAGCAAATCCCTCTCAAGTTCGCGTCTACGGATTTCCGCAAGACTGCGCCCTTGTATCTGTTTCTGGAGCATCGCTACATCGGTACTAAATTTGGCAGCACGGCCGGCCGCGACCTCTGCGCTATTTGCCAATTCCTGGACAATTCGTTCTGCTTCGTCCGTCATCATCCGTCGATTGGCTTCGAGTTCGGCATCGGCATCGGCGACCAACGGATGGTTCTTGGCGAATTTAGAGCTAAGCTGTGCCTTCAGTCGTTCCAGGCGTGACTGCTCGGTGCGAAGACGATCCAGCGGCTCTGACGCGACCACACGTACAACGGATGATACATCGCCCGACGCAATCAGTGCTTTGGCCTCGAGATACTTCGACCGCGCGGCGGTCTCGTCAGTACTTGCCACTGTAAATTGCTCATTCAGAAGCTCCAACCGTGACCTGAGAATGTCATCCTTCGGATCGAAAGTGAGATCGCGATTGGCCGAAAACGCGGCTATCTCGCGTTCCATTGCCGCTATGCGGCTGCCAAGCTCCCTCGCCTGACCTCGAAGATAGTCGATCGTGTTCTTCGTTGCTTCGTCCGTGAGTTTGGCAGTCCAATCAACATAATGTTGAGCAATGGCGTCGGCGATCGCCGCTGCCTTCAGCGCCCTTGTCTGCCGCACCTGGATCGTCATCGCAAGGCTTTCACCGTTGCGGTCGACGGTGAAGGAACCGAGCAACGCCGATATAGCCCTGTCGCGTTGAACGCTCTTTGAAACCAGCCGGCTGCGAACCGTGTCGGGATTCTGCTTCGGGGCGAAGAATTTGGTCGTAGCAGAAACGAGAAGGCTGATACCTCCTTCATTTTCGTCGTCACGACGCGGAAGGTAAGTATTGTAGTCGGGGTCGCTCACCAAGTCGAGCGCGTCCACAACCGTGCCCACGAACACCCGCGATTTGATTACGTCCAGTTCCGTTTCCATTACGGACTTGTCCCGCTCCTGTTTGCGGAGTTCCTCGACGGCCTCATAGGGACGGGCATCGTTCCGATCGAAAACAATGGCAGACGAAGCGACATAGACCCTTGTCATAAAGCCGGCGGTCAAGGCTGTGAGAATCAGCCCGCCCACAAGGACCGACCCAAAGGACCATAGGTGCCTGCGCACCAATTCCAGCAGATCGACAATTCCATAGCCTGAACGCGGGCGGAGCAGGCGCCGCTGATAAGTGATGCTGTGATGTCTGCCCGCAGGCGATGGAACGAGCCCATGTGGTGTTATTTTCACCCTCTCCAAGAGATGACCCTCCTCGTTGCATCGAGCTGTTGGTTGATCGCGTCGGCCTCCCGCCCACAGGCTCCTGCAGCCTCTCGGCCCGCATGGTCATGATTTGAGAGACCCATGCGATCGATAAGTATTTCGTTGATTGAGTGGACATTGAACCTGGTGCAGGCCAGTTCGCGCGAACGCCGACCCATCTCAGCAGCCAGCCGTAGCCCGTCGGCAAGCGGCCACATGGCGCTCAACAGGCTGTCTGCGCTTCGCGGCATGACAAGATAGCCGTTCTCCCCAGGTTCGATGGTTTCCCGGCAACCCGGCAGGTCCGTTGTAATAATCGCGCGCCCGACTGCCATCGCTTCCAGGATGCTGCGGGGTATTCCCTCTCGGTAATAGGAGGGGAGGACGAATATGTTGCAATTCGCGAGGAAGGGGCGGACATCCTTTGTCTCGCCAAGATAATCCACGATCCCTTCTTCGATCCACTCTTGAACCTGCAGCCGCGATATCGCCCCTGGATTGGGATCAAACGGTCCGAGAAGTTGGAATTCGGCATTCGGCCGCTGCCGCTTCAAGCGGCGCGCCGCCTCCACATACTCGAAGACGCCCTTGTCTTTGATCAGCCGGGCCACCAGGAGAAAGACAGGCTTTTCCAATGGGGCGGGTGCGAAGGCGAAGTGATCGACATCCACGCCGGAGCCGGCAACACGATGAATAACGGAAACGTCGTGGACCAATGAATTTTCAATGATGTCCGAGCGATCTGCATCATTGTAGACAAAAACCGTCCTCGCTCCCGCCATCGCCAGCCGATAAAGCCGAACGCACAGTCGTTTGATCCAACGGCCCTTTAGCGTCCTGAGGCTCGCTTCTGAAAAAACATGCCCCAGACCGGTTACGAGAAAACAACGCCCCGGAACACCCGCTGAGCGGGCTGCGATTCCGCCGTAGACGATCGGTTTCATCGTATAGGGGACCACGACGTCGGGCCTTATCTTCTTTATAAGTCGCCGGATCTGGAGGAACGTCGCAATGTCCCTGACCGGGCTCAAGCTGGCGCGGGCCATCGGGATTGTGGCGAACTCAACCCCGATCTTGGAAAGATCGGCCTTCACCTCCGCGTCGTCTTCAGGACCTGCAGCTACTACGACATGGCCGGCGCGCACCATGGATTTCAGAAGTTCCAAACGGAAATTCGTCAACGAACGGCTATAGCTGGACAGCACCAGAATGCGCTGGCTTCGTTCCTGCTGCCGCCAAAGCAAGCGATCCAATGGAGTGCTATCCGTTGGTGCCGCATCTACATTCAACACAGTTCTCTCCAGACGAGATCCAATAGACTAATTTCGTGGGAGCGACCGGCGCCTGCCGCTGATTGGGTTTCATTGCAGCCGTGATGGGCTGATCCACCCAGACACCTCAGCATTTCCTCCATCAGTCTCAGCCACAAGAGCTGCAAGTAAGTTGTCCGGGAGACCCACGTCATCATGATCCTCGCCCTCTTCGCGAGTTCCATCATGCACTGGAGCCAGTGCCGCTCCGGCGAATGCGGGACGCTGCCACGCATAACCTGGGACAAGGCTGCTGATGAGGGCGAGCACCATGGATGCATCACCCATTGCAGCGAAGCGCTCCAGCCTGGCGAACGTCGTGCGAAGTTTGGAAAGGGGCACGGGCCTGGGAATTGCGCCGAAAACCCCCGGAACAGGTGACGGAACCGGAGTATCATTCATATCGAAAAGCTCCTCGTAGCACTTTTCGCCGGGACGCAGCCCGATGACCTTGATCGCTATATCCTTGTCGGGGACAAGACCTGCAAGCCTGATCATCCTGCGTGCGATGTCCATGATCTTCACCGGCTTTCCCATATCCAGAACGAAGATCTCACCTTTTCCGATGTCGCCCTCGAGCCCGTAAGCGGAGGCCTGTAGGGTAAGTTCCACGGCTTCCCGAATGGTCATAAAAAACCGCGTCATGTCCGGATCGGTCACGGTCAACGGTCCACCGCTGGCGATCTGTCTCTTGAACAACGGGATGAGGGAGCCGCTCGAGCCAAGAACGTTGCCGAACCGCACGGTCATGTAACGTGGCCCGCTTCCCCGCTCCACTCCTTCGAGGTCCAGCGCCTGACAATAGAGCTCCGCGAGGCGTTTCGTCCCTCCCATGACGCTTGTCGGATTGACCACCTTATCGGTAGAGATCTGAACCATCGCAAGGGCGCCGATCTGCCTGGCGGCATTGGCGACGTTCATCGTGCCGATCACGTTTGTGAGCGCGCCTTCACACGGATTGATCTCCACCATCGGGACGTGCTTGAGCGCTGCCGCATGGAAAACCAGCTCCGGCCTATATTCTTCGAAAACGTCGTTGACACGATTGGCCCGCCGAACATTGCAGAGACAGGTTGCGCGGGGCAACGTCGCGAAGCGTTCCGCGAGCTCAAGGTCAATTGTGTAAAGATTGAACTCGCAGTTCTCGACGAGAACGAGCTGCGACGGCTCACAGGCAGCGATCTGGAGCGTGAGCTCGGAGCCGATCGAGCCGCCGGCACCAGTGATGAGAACGCGGCGCCCCTTTATGAGCCGCAAAATGGCATCCCTGTCCAAAGCGGCCTGCGGCCGCTCCAACAGATCCGTCAGCTCGATCGACTTGAGTTCAAATCGGTTTTCCCGCTTGGCATTCTTCAGCTCGGTCATCTGGGATAAACGGGAAACGGTGATGCCGAGCGCTTCGGCCTGCCTGATGAGCTTTTCGCAGACCTCCTCACCGAATACGGAAGGCGCCTCGGTGAAGACAAGGTGCCGCGGGAAGGAATTGGCGAGGCGTAGTTCCCTTACAACCCTCTCAAAATCCGTCAGGGCACCCAAAATCGGCACGCCGTGCATCATTATCCCTTCGCAGGCGCCTGTCGGCTCGATGATGGCAACCGGACGATGGAAGCAGCTGCGGTCGCGGCTCACAGCGCGCAGATAGAGATCCGCAGCATCTCCCGCACCAACCAGCAGCGTCGGTATCTTTTGCTCCCGCTCGGGCGCTTGCTTCAGCCATCCAGCGTTATCCGGCAGGGACAATTCGTTAATGCGAAAGGTCAGCCGCGACGCCGAAAGGAACAGTGAGAGCAGGAGCGCCTCGAGAAGCAAGGCTGCGCGCGGGATATCTTCCAGCCTTTTATGAAGAATAGCACGCAGACCAAAAGGGCCGTGGTTATGAGGACTGCCCGTAGGATTGTCCAGAGA
>NZ_JABEPH010000272.1:0-8408 GCF_013004495.1 Rhizobium sp. SEMIA 4085 | reverse complement strand
ACACTTCCTTAGCCTAATGGACCTATTCTCAAGGACTGAGGGAGTTCCACTGGGGTAAAAGTGGAGCGAAGGAGCAGGCATGCAGCGGTTCATGATCACTGATAGTTCGGATGTCGTCCGCAAAGTCGGAAAGCGTATCCTTTCCGAACTCGATTTCCTTGTCAGTGAGGCGTCCAATGCAAGCGAAGCGCTTTCGCGCTGCCAGGCCGAGCTTCCGGAATATATCATCGTCGATTCCGGCATGGACGGCGCGCTCGAACTGATTTCCGCCATCCGGGCGATGGAAGGCGGCAAGGACGTCAAGATCTACTACTGTGTGATCGAGGCCGATCTCAAGAAGCTGATGATGGGCAAGCGGGCAGGGGCCACCGACTTCCTGCTGAAGCCCTTCGACCGCAAGATCCTGACGGCCGTCTTCGGCAACCGCGCCATCGCCGCCTGATTTCCTATATTCTTCAAGGCCTGAGCCGCCTCCGGGCGGCTTTGTTTTTTTGAGACCATGCAATCGAAACGAAAAATCCCGCCGGAAAAGCGGGATATCTCATATCGAAAGGGGAAATTCGGTGTCTCAGGCAGTTTCGGCGTACTCGGCGCCATCCGGCTCGCGCAGAACGTAGCCGCGGCCCCAGACGGTTTCGATGTAGTTTGCGCCGCCGGCAGCATTTGCGAGCTTCTTGCGCAGCTTGCAGATGAAGACGTCGATGATCTTCAGTTCGGGCTCGTCCATACCGCCGTAAAGGTGGTTGAGGAACATTTCCTTGGTCAGGGTCGTGCCCTTGCGGAGCGAAAGCAGCTCCAGCATCTGGTATTCCTTGCCCGTCAGGTGAACACGCTGGCCGCCGACTTCAACTGTTTTGGCGTCGAGGTTCACGATCAACTCGCCGGTCATGATGACCGACTGGGCGTGGCCCTTGGAACGGCGGACGATCGCGTGGATGCGAGCGACCAACTCGTCCTTGTGGAACGGCTTGGTCATGTAGTCGTCGGCGCCGAAGCCAAGGCCGCGGACCTTGTCTTCAATCCCTGCCATACCGGAGAGAATGAGGATTGGTGTCTTGACCTTGGACAGGCGGAGAGTGCGCAGCACTTCATATCCGGACATGTCTGGAAGGTTCAGATCGAGAAGGATGATGTCGTAATCATACAGTTTGCCGAGATCGACGCCTTCTTCACCAAGATCGGTGGTGTAGACGTTGAAGCTTTCGGATTTCAGCATCAGTTCGATGCTCTGCGCTGTCGCGCTGTCGTCTTCGATAAGTAGTACCCGCATTATTATCCCCTTTACCGCCGCCGAAAGGTGGTCTGGCCCCCTACGCGATACCGAATACTTCACTGCGTGATTTGGAAGCTGCCACGAAATGGTTAACAAATTCTGATTCACTCTGGCAAGAGGTAACGAATTTATTAAGCAATTTGTCCATTTCTCTGTTTTCCAATGAGAATCCGCAACGCCAATTCCTTAACTCTTACATTAAGAATGGCTGGTAAGCGATTCATTCGACTCACCAATGAACAGGATCCGGAAATCGCGTAGTGATGTTTACCGACCCTTAAATCATCGGCACTATCATTAACGATGCCCGTAAACGAAAGGTTACCAGCGGTAGGTTTTTGTTAATACCGATGGAAATTTTTTTTGCAGGCCGTTTCAAACCGGTGCGCAAGGGCAATTTTAGTAGAGCCGGGATCTCGCATCACTGGAGTAATGCGTATGAAGTCGCGTGAGAGCCTAGTTCGCCTGAAGGAGTTTCAGGTGAACGAAAAACGACGTCAGCTGCAGCAATTGCAGATGATGATGTCGGAATTCGAACGAATGACGAAGGATCTGGAAAGTCAGATCGTCATCGAAGAGAAGAAGTCCGGCATTTCCGACCCGAATCACTTCGCCTACCCGACCTTCGCAAAGGCGGCACGCCAGCGCGCCGACAATCTTCAGGTTTCCATCAAGGAATTGAAGATGCAGGAAGAGTCACTGGAGCAGGCGCTCGAGGAGATGCAGGCGGAATATGCCCGCGCTACCGCGCTCGAAGAGCGAGATAGCGTCATTCGGGCCCGCGCCTGACCGAGTGGCAGCGGACGCCGGCTGCGGCGTCCTGGGGATCGCCTGAAGAAGCCATGTATGACGGGCCGTAGTCCGTCATACATGGCTTTTGGTGTTGTTAATTCACCACGTCGCGCCATTCCTCGTGGCGTTGTGATTGCGCCTTGAAGAACGGGCAGAGCGCAAAGATCTTCCAGCCGCCCTTTCTCGCCTCTTCGACTGCGTGAAGCGCAAGCGCCTGGCCGACGCCTTTGCCGCGCAGGGCATCCGGCACGCCGGTGTGATCGATGATGACGAGCTTCAGCGACGTTCGGGAATAGCTCATTTCGGCTTCGTGGCCGTCGACCTTGGCCACATATCGCCCGCCCGAGGCATTGTCTTCGTTCCAAATGTCCATTGTATTTTCTCCGAAAACCGATGTTGTTCACGCAGACCGTGACATGGCGGCCATGCCATGCCAAGCCGGTGCAGGTGACGACACAGTGTTCAACCAAGGGATATTCGATGAGAAGACTGGTGGGAATCCGGCCGGTACTGCTTGCTGCAGCACCATTTTTCCTGGCGCTTGGGCTGGTGCTGCCTCTGATCCGATTCGAGAAGCTCTACTTTTTCGACGAAACGCCGTCGCTGGTGGAGATCGTCGCTTCGCTCTGGAGCGGAGGGGATATCCCGCTCGCGCTGATCGTCGGGATCGTGTCAATCGTATTGCCGATCCTGAAGATCATCGGCATTGCCGCCGAGGCGACAGCTGCCGGCGGCGGGACCGGCAGCTGGTTTTATCGTCACGCCGTACCATATCTGTCCAAGTGGTCGATGATGGACGTATTACTGGTGGCGATCGTGGTTGCGGCGGCGAAGACCACGGGCCTGGCGGATGCTTTTACTCAACCGGGACTGTGGTGCTACGCAGCGTCAACAATAATTTCGGGCCTTCTTCACTCCCTTCAGGGAAATGCGTCCGGCCCGAAATAAATGTCTTTGCCTGAGGCAGATGGTTCAGTGACGGTATTGCTGGATACGCGTCGTGCGCAGGCCGGCAAGGCCGTGACTGTTGATCGACGACTGCCAGGACAGGAATTCTTCGACGGTGAGCGTGTAACGCTCGCAGGCTTCTTCCAAGCTCAACAGGCCACCGCGCACTGCGGCGACAACCTCAGCCTTGCGACGGATAACCCAGCGCCGGGTATTCGGCGGCGGAAGATCCGCAATCGTCAGCGGGCTGCCATCGGGGCCGATGACATATTTTACTCGGGGACGTATCATTTCGGTCATTGGACTCTCTACACAACTCAAGACCACGCGGGCACTCTAGCTTGTCACATTTAAAAATTGCCTAAGCGCACAGTAAGACTTTGATAACAACTTTAGCTGCCTGACCGCCCGCCGCGGCGGGCTGCCTGCCGTAGTGTCAATTTGTACCGGATGCATGGCTCCCATGCCGAATAGAAATTACAGATATTTTGGGAGCGGCCTTATAAGCGCTGCAACATCATGAATGAGCGCTAGACCTCGTCTCCGTTCTTCTCGCAGCATCAGTCAAAGACTGCCTCGGCATGCCTCACGCCCCTACGACGCGGGGCATCGTTGCAGTCTTGCTGTTGTCCGGCGCCGTAGCGCTTTCTCTTGCGAGACCCGAACCGATGGCCCGCGGCTGAGGATAAGTCGATGACAAGACGTGAGCGCGCAGCCCGAAACTGCGCATAGGATAACGCTTTTCCGCTCTCCACCGCCGTTCGCACCGGCGAGCTGAAAGCCGACCTGAAGCGCCGGCTGGAGGACATGACGAAAGCCGCAGGCTTCGACCATTACCTCCTCGTAGCCTTTCCGCGCGCCGACAGCACGACTTTTCTCGAAAATCGCATCATCAGCAATTGGCCGCATAACCCTACCAATCTCTACGACGAGGTCGATCTGTTCTATCGCAGCCGGCTGGTAGGCGTTGAAGCGAACGATCATGCCGGTTTTCTGCGATGCCAGCCCATTCGCCGGCGGTGCCGCCAATCAGGAGAATCGCCGGCTGAATGCGCTGTTCCAGATGCATGGGCTGCAGAACACGTTCGGCTTTTCGCTGCACGACGCTGACCTGAAGCAATACATGTTCGCCTTCTCCGGTTGCCGTCCTGCGCTTTCGCGCGTATTGGGCGGTGCCGGTACGAATAATCGACAGCCAGTCGCCGCTCGCAAGCTGCGCGAGGCCGAATACCGGTGTTCGCTGATAGAATCAGCAGACCAAGACCCTGCGGAATGGCTGGCCCGTTGTCCTGAACCTGACGGGGAGGCAATTGGGCCGTGAACCCATAAACGCGAACGGCTGAGATGGGATGGGGATGCTGACAGTCAGCCAAAGCAGCCAGTGGGTTAGACGATTCACCTGTCAGCTCGCCCATGCGCTCCGTCTTGACCCCTGAACAGAGCGATCCTACAAGATAAACTATGGCAACACACCTCTGATTGGCCGCGCCTTGCGGCATTGAGCGAAGCGCAGTCCTGCACGGCACCGCGGGGCCATTTCCACTTGCCAAGCCAGAATCAGAAATTTTCCAATGCCCACGCTTTACCTCACTTGCGGTCTTCCCGGTTCGGGGAAGACGTCGCTCGCCAAGATAATCGAACATGAAGCATCTGCCCTCCGTCTGACCGGAGACGACTGGATGCACAAGCTTTACCCCGGCATCTCTACTCCAGAAGCCGAAACTGGTCCGTGCCGAGGTAAAGTCGAGAGCCTACAATGGCAGATCGCTCTACGTGCCATCAGGCTTCAGTGTAACGTTGTCGTGGATTGGGGAGTGTGGTCACGGGCAGAACGCGACACCTGCCGGGAGGAAGCTCGCGCAGCTGGTGCCCACGTCGTCCTCTGCTTCCTCGACGTTCCCTTTGATGAGCTTTGGAACCGGGTCTCCCGGCGAAACGCCGAGCTTCCAGTCGGCACGTTCGACATCTCGCGGGCGGACCTGCTTAGGTGGTCGAAGCTGTTCGAGCCGCCAACCGCCGAGGAGTTGGCGCTTTACGATCGGCAAACCCATCCAGCCATCAGCGCCCTCACATGAAACTCCACAGCGCCGGGGTATTCTCAGTCTGCGGAGTAGGCGGGTCCGGAGCAATTCGTTGATTTCGCGTAATTTTTTATAGCAGTCGTGCTCATGCTGCGAAGGTCTGCTTTGGGGCCGTAGAACGAACTCGCTGCGCGGGAGGGCGCCCGCGGTTGAGTCAGAGATCAACACGCATACGAGAAAGCCATCTTAGGTCTCTTCCGAAGTCACTTCTTTTGCCAGTTCGCCGATCATTGAACGCAACCACCTGTGGGCAGGGTCGTGGCGGTAGCGAACGTGCCAAGCCATCTGCACTGGAAAAGTGCCGAGGTCGACGGGCGCCGGTAGTACCTTCAGGCGCGAATCCCGCTCGAGGCTGCGACAGATAAGGCTCGGCAGCGTTGCGCAGTAGTCCGTGACGACAAGCATCTCGGGCACGGCAAGGAAGTGCGTGACAGAAACGGCGACTTCTCGCTTGAGGTTTTGTTGCCCCAATGCCTGGAAGAGGCCCGCGCGCAGCCGGCCCGGCGGGAGCACGTTCACATGCTTGAGCCGTTCGTACTGTTCTCGGGAAATACGGTCTCGAACGTCGGGATGGTCCTTGCGCACCACGCAGGCGAGCCCATCGTCCATAAGATGCTGGACGACAAGATTGTCCGGCGGATCGACGATGCGGCCAAGCACCATGGCCGTGGTACCGGAAATGACGCCGGTCTCGGCGAGATCGTTGCCGAATGCTGTCATGCGGAGCTTGATACCTGGCGCCAGCTCACGCGTCCTCGCAACGAGGCCCGGCATCAACACAAGCTCCACGTAGCTGTTCGGGGCAAGCGTGAACAGTCGTTCGGCGTTTGCTGGCTGGAACTCCTGCTGGTTCAAAACGAGATCGTCCAGTTGGGCCAGCGCTGCTTCGATCGTTGGAGCGATCTCCTCGGCCAGTTGCGTCGGCTTTATGCCGTACCGTTCACGGATGAACAGCGGATCCCGCAGGGTATCGCGCAGGCGGTTCAACGAGTTGGAAAGCGCCGGCTGGGTGATGCCTAGTCGCGCTGCCGCCCGTGTGACGCTCCGCTCCTCCATCAGTGCGAGGAAAACCGGGAGCAGGTTCAGGTCGTATCTCATCGAGATGTAATCTCATATGAATATCTAAAATCAAAGAAGTAAATTTCTGATATATGTGGGCAGGTGCCATTATCAGCTCATCGAAAGGCCGATGCGGCTGATCGAGCTCCAAATCAACCGGCTACGACGCCCTCACGGCGTATCATCTGACGAAGGGATCCGAACGATGAAAGTCCTCATGGTACTCACCTCCCACGACACTCTCGGTAACACCGGCACGAAGACCGGCTTCTGGCTCGAAGAGCTGGCAGCGCCGTACTACTTCTTCAAGGACGCCGGCGCCGAGATCACCCTCGCCTCGCCGAAGGGCGGCCAGCCGCCACTCGACCCGAAGAGCGACGAGCCGATGTTCCAGACGGACCTTACGCGGCGCTTCATGAATGACGAGGTTGCCAAGGCGCAGCTCGCGGGAACTGTGCGCCTGGACAGCGTCGACCAGAAGGACTTCGATACGCTCTTCTACCCCGGCGGCCACGGCCCGCTGTGGGATCTGGCCGAAGATCCGAATTCGATCAAGCTGATCGAATCCTTCACCGCGGCCGGCAAGCCGATCGCTCTCGTCTGCCATGCCCCGGGCGTCCTGCGTCAGGTGACCAATCCCGACGGCACGCCGTTCGTTCAAGGTCGCTACGTCACCGGCTTCACCAATAGCGAGGAAGAGGCCGTAGGTCTCACGAAGGTCGTGCCGTTCCTGGTGGAGGACGAACTCATCAGCCTCGGCGCGGTCTTCTCCAAGGTCAAGGACTGGGGTGTGCACACGGTCGTTGATGGCCAACTCATCACCGGTCAGAACCCCGCGTCATCGAGTGAGGCAGCGGAGGCGCTTTTAGCCGCTTTGAGCCAGATGAAGACCAGGACCGCCTGAGCGGGCTGAAACATCGTGATCTGCCGACGGCTAGTGTCGGCGGCAGCGCTTCGAAGACTGGACATCCAGTCGACGGCTTCGCGCGTCCTGCAAGTAGGTCGTCAATCTCGGGAGAAAGCCAATGAATGGTGCTGATTGCGATAAGGAAGAGGACCGCAAGTCCTCTGAATTGACCATGGTGTGTGAGTACGTGTGCCACTTCCTGGTGCGACCCACTGTTCGAATATGCAGAGCGTGGCTGCCTCGGTTAACGCAGAAACGCGCATTCTGGTCAACACGCCGGGACGCCACTCTTCTGTCGGCTGAAGGTTAAGATCGATAATCTGCATGATCCCCTCTGTTGGCAAAGTAGCACGCCGCGTCCGCATGAAGCCGGCAACCGGTGGTTCATCGAGTTAATAGAGGCGGTCGCGATTACCCGTGTCGATGATCGTTTGCATCCTCAACCGTCTCCGCGAGTTTGCCGTGGGCGACCAACATCTCCGCAAACGAGGGAACGTTGCTGGTATCAGGCCACACTTCCGGCTGCCACAGCCCGAGCGGACCATGCATTTCGGGCAATGAGAAAGTACGTGCGAGATCTCGATGACGAGTATGTGCTCAGGGAGCTTGCGGTTGACAGCCATGGCCTCACGCTCCGTTCTGGAAGGCCAAGCCGAGCTGTGGTTGGATGATGAACGAGAAACAGTATCGACGGGACAATCAGTCATCGTGCCGGCCGGCATCTGGCATGGCTTTCGTAATACCGGAAGCGCGACATTGCACATGCAGGCCATACTGGCCGCGCCAACCTTCGAGGCCACTTTCGAGGGGCAGCCGGAAGTGACGAGGCATTGGGTCACTGCAAAAGCGTAACACCCGCCGTCTTGACGACCGGAATGGGTCGAACTTGTGTAAAAGCGCCGCGCCTCGCTCCAATCTGATCCTTGGATCGTGTACTGTGACGAGACGTCGGGATTGGAGATCAGCGGATATGGGCGAGGAGGGCTTGGCCGAAATCTCAGCCCGATATATTCGCTTCGCCGATACGGAGGCTCACGGTCGGTCGCCGCTATACGAGGAGTTGGCTCGTGCGGTTGCTGGGGACCGGGAAACACTCGGCTTCCTGTCGACCCTCCCGGACGTGAAGCGGCAACCAAACCTTCTGCTCGCCGCGGTGCGTCACCTGTTCGGTACGCCGACAGGATGGAACGAGTTTCGCCAGGCGCTTCAGGCTAATCCCGACGCTATCCGCTCACTAATGCTCGAGCGCTCGACGCAAACCAAAGAGCCGGGAAGGTGCGCCACATTACTCACCGTACTGGCGCCCTTGCCGCAGCCGCTGGCCCTCCTGGCCGTCGGGACTGCCGCG
>NZ_JABEPH010000271.1:0-8412 GCF_013004495.1 Rhizobium sp. SEMIA 4085 | reverse complement strand
TCGTGCAGGTCTCCACCATTCTTGTCCAGCTTCGTACAAAAGTAGGTTTGCGTGTAGACACACGCACGGGCAGAACCTCAAAGCATGCAAACACCGCGACCCGAGCCGGATTCAATTCTCACCGCGACCGGACCGGTGGGCGCTTACTGAAGTGCTGGAAGGTGGCGCAAACCCTGATCGAGATATGGTCGGGAATAGCAACAGCGCGCGATCGTCGGTGCTGCGAGAGGGGTGTCTCCGCAGATCACAAATCACCATGCCTGCACACGCACGAGCACGGCGGCGGCAAAGACTTATGCAGGCTGCAGTCCTGCCGGTGGGTGCGGCAGAGCATCGGCTCGGTCTGTCCCGAACGGTTTCGTCTTTCCCGAACATCCAACGTTTCTCAGTTCACGAGCCACAGGCCACCGTCGCAGGGGCTGGCTTCGACGTGATCCGGGCCGATAAGTTTAGCGCGATGAGATCGACATCTTAGCCGGCAGGCTTCCTTCGTGGCGATGGCAGTCCGTGCAAGTCGCGCGATCGCCTCCTTCAAGTCAAATGGCATGGCGCTTGCTTGCCCGGCATATGGGCCGAGCTCGGTGTCGCGCTAGCTGCAACCGAGAAGCCGCGTGCCAATTTTCCTAGAGGAGCAACATTGATGACCATGGACAGGAGAGTTCCCTCAGTCACCTTTCGCACGCGGGTTCGCGACGAGTCTATCGAGGGGCCAAACCCCTACCGCTGGGAAGACAAGACATCCGACGACTATTTCAGCAGCAAGCGCGTAATCCTTTTTTCGCTACCAGGCGCCTTCACCCCGACCTGCTCCACCTATCAACTGCCTGATTTCGAGAACCTTTATGGCGAGTTTCAGAAGAAGGGCATTGACGAAATTTACTGTCTCTCCGTCAACGATGCATTCGTCATGAATGCCTGGGGCAAGGCCACGGGGCTTCAGAAGGTCAAGCTTATCCCCGACGGCTCGGGAGAATTCACCCGCAAGATGGGCATGCTGGTCGCCAAGGACAATCTCGGATTCGGTCTGCGCTCCTGGCGCTACGCTGCCGTGATCAAAAATGGCGTTGTGGAGCAGTGGTTCGAGGAGGACGGTTTCTCCGACAACTGCGAAACCGATCCTTATGGCGTGTCTTCGCCGCAAAACATTTTGGAAACGCTCAAGGCCTCAGCCTCCGCATGACCAGAGGAGCCACTCCCAGCTCCCATTATGCGCGCACAAGTGCGGCGCTCGATAGGAGTTTGCTCGAACCATGAAGTCTTTTACAAGCCTTCTTCAGCGTCAGCAGCAATCGCTGGTTATAACACCCCAACTCATCGAGTCGATTCGCTTGCTGCAGCTGGCGCATACCGAACTGCATCAGTTCGTGGAACAGGAAATAGAGAAGAACCCATTTCTCGACCTAGCGTCAAATGATGGCGGGGCTTCTGGCGATGTATCGTCGACTGTGGTGGATGATCCGAATATCGGTGCGCGGGAAAACCACGTTGATGGGCCGACCAGGACCGACATGCCTGAGCTGCCCAGTCAGTGGAAATCAATCCGCGACACAGCCAATATCCGGGCGGGGGAACGCCCTGCCCTTGACGAGTTTGTCGCCTCCACCGAAACATTACACGACCATGTCGCTCGTCAGATCGCCCTCACTGCATTCACACCGCGAGAGCGGCTGATTGCTGGCGCGCTTGCCGATCATCTGGAAGACACCGGGTATCTGCAAGTGAACCTTTTGGAGCTGGCCGGGAGGCTAAATATCCGGGAGGCTGATGTGGAACGTGTTCTCGGAGCCTTGCAGCTCTTTGATCCACCGGGAATTTTTGCGCGAACTCTCAGCGAATGCCTCGAGATACAGCTGCGCCAGCTAGATCGGTTCGACCCGGCGATGGCAGCTTTGGTCGCAAATCTTGAGCTGCTTGCGCGACGCGATTTTCGGGCATTGAAGCGACATTGCGGAGTCGATGAAGACGACCTTCTCGATATGTTGCATGAAATCCGTACGCTCGATCCCAAGCCTGGAAACCGTTTCCAATCCGGAGGGCCGGAATCCATCATACCCGACGTCTCCGTCCTGCCCTCGCCTGGAGGTGGATGGCAAATCGAACTTAATCCGGACACCCTGCCCAAGGTGCTGATCAACCAGACCTATTTTGCGGAAGTCTCTCGCCTGACCGCCCAAAGTTCAAAAGATCAGTCGTTTCTCAACGAATGCTTCCAAAACGCGAGCTGGTTAATTCGCAGTCTCGATCAGCGCGCCACGACGATCCTTAAGGTCGCGACCGAAATCGTCCGCCACCAGGATGTCTTTCTGGAAGATGGCATCGCCCATCTTCGTCCTCTCAATCTTAAGACCATCGCTGATGCGATCGACATGCACGAGTCGACTGTAAGCCGGGTGACGTCGAACAAGTACATGCTCACACCCCGCGGCGTCTTCGAACTGAAGTATTTTTTCACAGTCGCGATCCCCTCCTCCCAAGGCGGCGACGCGCACTCCGCCGAAGCTGTCCGCCATCACATAAAGGCAATGATTGCCGCAGAAACGCTCGATGATGTGCATTCCGACGAGGCCATCGTTGCCCGGCTCAAGGAAACCGGCATCGACATTGCTCGCCGCACCGTCGCAAAATATCGCGAGGCGATGAACATCCCCTCGTCCATGCGACGCCGCCGGGAGAAGCGTGCCGGTTTGTATTGATGACGGTAGATGCATGACGGTCTCGTATCCCTCACGAATACGGCCCTTAATCCCAATCCTCCTTGGTCCGCGCGAGGCGGCTTTTGCCTTCCTCTGGACCGAAGCAGTCTTTGAAATCATTGCACTCTCGGCAACTGGTCGCGGTACACAGCGAAAAACCTTCAGCCTCGCAGAGCTTGCGGTAGAGGTACTTCTTCCATCTCATATTTTGGGTATTGCCGGACGCCAGCTTCGGGAAATGCGTGGCAAGCAAGCGGCTCAGTTCGGCCTGGTCGGAAAGGCCGAGGTCCTGCCAGAGATGGGCATTGCGCAAGGCGCGCCGGGCGATGATCTTGGCAAAGCGGGCGCTCGCGATGTCGCCCGCCCGGGCATGCGCCAGCAGCATGCCGCGCAGAAGTTCTTCCTCCATACCAAGCGCGGGATCGCTCACTTCTTCCAAGGAGAAGGCCGGGATGAGCCCAGAGGGGAAACTGCGGGTTAGGATATCGCGCAACTCGGCACTCGAAAGGCCGGTTGCCTCGGTCGCCGTCGCCTCGCCGGCATCGATTTCCTCGAGCGCACGCGAAAAGACACAGGCAAGCACATATCCGTCGAATTCCACCTCTACGTCCATCCGCGGCCGTCGCCCGGTGCGGGGCGATTGTGAGTGTCGTCGCCGATTGGGCTCGTAGGACATTCGTACTCCGTGGATGATGCCCTTTTCCCAAAAACCGCGGATCTGAGGCATATCTGACATTGCGCTTTCGTTCCTTCGTTCCATTGTCGATCTCATATCGGTCGGCTCCAGCCGCCTCGTGACGAGGGAGTTTCAAAAGCTGTGCCAGCTGCGCAAGCAAAGTTTTAGGAAAAAATTATTTACTGAACCCAATGGCTTAAGTGAGAATAAAGCAGGAAGCCGGGGCCGAATACGAGATGTCGCGTAATCGACAATCCGACAGTGCTTGTTGATTCCCCAGCATTTTTCGCGGTGAACTGCTACGAACTCTCCTCCGGCGGTGATGAGAGCCTCGGCCGGAATGGCGCACAGAGATACCTGGCGGAAGTGTCGGAATTCACGCGTTTTCGGGATGTCCGATATTCGACGACGTGGGACATGCAACATCGTGTCGTAGAGACATCCTACTGTTCCCGAACGTCTTCTTTCTTTGGCACGCTACATGCACCGTCATCCGCGAACGCGCCATCGACCAAGGAGAAATCATCCCGTGATCACGCTCACCGAGAATGCCGTCGCCGTCATGAACGCTGCGCTTTCCCGAGCCGCCGAACCGGTGCAAGGCTTTCGCATCATGGTCGAGGCGGGCGGTTGCGCCGGCTTCAAATACCTGGTTGGGCTGGAGAGCTTCCCGCGCGAGGGCGACGCGGTCATCGAAACAGATGGGGTCAAGGTGTTCGTGGACGTAGGCTCCCAACCACACGTCGCCGGCATGACCATCGACTTCGTCACGGATCTCGAATCCTCCGGCTTTGTCTTCGACAATCCCAACGCGGGGGAGAAGTGTGCTTGCGGCAAGTCCTTCGGCTGATCACCCGGGATTAGTGAGAAGGGGCATGTGGGACTATAGCGAAAAGATCAAGGGACGTTTTTTCAATCAGAAGAACACCGGCGTTCGGGAAACCGCCAGTACTTATAGTGAGGTCGGCGCCATCGCCTGTGGCAGTGCACTTGAATTGATGATCACAGTTGATCCGGTGGCGGAAGCGATCATTGCAGAGAAATTCCAGACGCTCCGCTGCCTCTACGCGATCGTCCGCTCGTCGGAGCTTGCCGAACTCATCATCGGCAAAATCGTCAACGAAGCACTCCGGATCACCAATCAGTACTTAGCAGGATTTCTCGATTTTCTGCCGCCGGAGACGATGCATTGTTCAGCGATGGGTTATGCTGCGACCGCCAGTTTACGCGGTCGGGAATACGTCGAGAATCGGAAGGCAGGCGCCTTCGTCTGCAAAGGCCTCGGTGTTGATGAAGGCGTGATCAGAGGGATGCCCGTATCAGCAGGCCCGCCACGATTGAGCGGGTCACTTACGACGCGAAGTCTCGCAGCCAGGTCACATGCTCCAAAGCCATCGAAGCAGTGGTTGTCGGGCTCCGCGCAGCGTTGGTCAACGAAGGCCTCATTAAGGAAGAGGAGGGCTGTACGGCCGGCACAACGGAGGTCCGCGCGCTCAAGAACACGGCACGGTCGGAGCCGCTGTGGGACCGGCGATCGTTTCGGGGATCCGGAGAACGGCGCCGCCCGACATAGTTCAGGTCTCAGCGTGGCGGCCCGGCAAATGACGACGCTGCATCGAATTCGACCGAACGGAGCCGCTGTCAAGGGCATGCATTCTCACCTGCGGGCTGACGGCGGAGACTGCAAACTTGTCGATGTCTACCGCGATCAGGCTACGTCAAACTGTCGGGCGCCTGCACCCGCGGTCTGCTCGCCTAGGTCACCATTAATCGAATCCTCAACGAGACGACCGAGCTCTCCCATCGGCCGAGATTGCACCCATGAGATCTATCTATCTCGATAACAATGCAACGACGCGAGTCGATCCTGAAGTGGTTGACGCGATGCTGCCGTTCTTTACGGATCAATTCGGAAATCCTTCGTCGACGCACGCTTTTGGCTCCTCCGTCGGCGTGGCGGTGAGGAAGGCGCGCCGGCAGTTGCAAGCGCTGATCGGCGCGGAGTTCGATCATGAGATCGCATTCACGTCGGGCGGGACGGAAAGCGACAATGCGGCGATCCTTTCGGCGCTCGAGGTAATGCCTGACCGCACAGAGATCGTGACTTCCGCAGTCGAGCATTCAGCCGTACTGACGCTGTGCGCCCATCTTGAGAAGACGCGCGGTGTCAAGGTGCACAGGATCCCCGTGGATCGTCATGGCCGACTCGATCTTGACGCTTACGGGACCGCCCTCACTCATCACGTGGCAATCGTTTCGATGATGTGGGCGAACAACGAGACGGGTACGATTTTCCCTGTGGCCATGCTTGCCGAGATGGCCAAGAAAATCGGCGCACTTTTCCACACGGACGCGGTCCAGGCGGTCGGTAGGGTTCCAATTGACCTGCAATCGAGTGCAATTGACATGCTGTCGTTATCCGGACACAAGCTACATGGGCCAAAAGGTGTCGGCGCACTCTATCTAAAACGGGGCGTGCCCTTCTCCTCGCTAATCAAGGGAGGCCATCAGGAGCGCGACCGACGCGCGGGTACAGAGAACACGCCCG
Source organism: Rhizobium sp. SEMIA 4085 (assembly GCF_013004495.1). Classification (NCBI taxonomy): domain Bacteria; kingdom Pseudomonadati; phylum Pseudomonadota; class Alphaproteobacteria; order Hyphomicrobiales; family Rhizobiaceae; genus Rhizobium; species Rhizobium sp. SEMIA 4085. The sequence continues at coordinate 2,495 of NZ_JABEPH010000271.1, read as the reverse complement.
GGATTGTAGGTCTAGGCAAGGCTGCCGAACTCGCCTTGAAATTCATGGACGACGCGAACACGCGGTTAAAGTCGCTTCGAGACCGCCTGGAGAAAGGCGTTCTCCAGCGTGTTCCAGACACTTTCGTTACCGGCGATCGGCTGGAGCGGTTGCCGAACACGGCGAACATCGCCTTCCAACATGTCGAAGGCGAAGGTATGCTTCTTCTTCTCAATCGCTGTGGCATTGCCTGCTCCTCCGGCTCTGCCTGTACCTCCGGTTCGCTGGAGCCGAGCCATGTCTTGAGGGCGATGGACATTCCTCATGCTGTTGCACACGGGACAATCCGCTTCTCATTCTCACGCGATAACTGTGACGAAGATGTCGACCGGGTGCTCGAAGTTATACCTAGCATCGTGGAGAAGCTGCGGGACGTTTCCCGTACTGGGCCACGTCACGAGGCCCTACAATCCCATCTGCGCTGAGGAGAAGAAGTCGGCCCCTGCCTATGACACGTCCAATCTTTCTCAACGATACGACCCTGCGCGACGGTGCGAGGATGCTTCGAGGGCCGATCGGAATCATCTCGCCCGTGTAATCGAGATGGCCGCGCGCGCCGGCGCAAGCCGCGTCAGGCTGGCCGACACGATCGGCGTGCTCGATCCCTTTTGACCTTCGAACTTGTCTCCCAATTGACGGCGCAGTCCCCGATCGACCTCGAATTCCCACAACGACTTCGGTCTTGCAGCTGCCAACACGCTGGCTGCGACCCGCGCCAGCGTGCGCCATGCCTCCGTCACCGTCGGGGGGCTGGGCGAGCGCGCTGACAATGCTGCGCTGGAAGAGGTGGCCGCCGTGCTGGCTGTGCTCGATGGCGCGAATACCGGCATCGACCTCACAGCGTTCCGGAGCTCGCCGCCCATGTGGCGCGCGCCGCCGGCCGGCCGATAGCAGCCATCATGTATGGGTGGACAGTTTAGCATCGAGCTTCTACATGGACCTGATCACGTCAATCAGCGGATCATGCGGAAGGGCGGTCGATTCTATTGTGCGCGAAAGGGTCTTTCCGTGATGAGAGAGGCTCGCTCGCATTTCGCGATCTGTAATAGCCAGCTCTAAGACCGACGCCAACTCGGCCACATTATTGGGGTCTCCGACGCGCAGGACATTTGTCCGATCCGCCAATTCGGCGGCGAAAAACACCTTCGAACAAATCTCACCGCTCAATATCAGCGATGTGCCACACGCAAGCACCTCACGCGGAACCTGAGGCCCATGAAACGTGATTGGAAAATTGTTTTCCAGGAATGTGATCACTGAGCAAGACCTTATAAAAGCCGGAACTCTCCACGGTGGAAGCGGTGGCAGAACAATCGTTCGACCTCGCAGCCGTTTCTTTGACGCAAGATGGTTGAATGCGTGAGCAAAGCGATCAGGCGCGGCACTCCACAGCGCGCGATAGGCGACCGGGACGTTTCGATCCGAGAGAAGGTCCAGCGCATCAATTTGTCCGTAAGTACCTTTGACTGCCCCGATTTTCCCGTAACTGCCGACAATCGGATCTGAGCACCTCAACCCTTCCCTATCCCAATCGGTCAGCATCTTCAGGAAGTCGCGTTGGAAACCGTAGTTGCTGAAGAAAGCCTCCGCCTCTTCGACAAGTACCTCAAAGTCAAGTCCGGTAGGCTCGCAGAAGGAATCGTCGAGCCTCTGCCGCGAGCTTGGACAAGGCTTTCTCGTCTGACGCCCGCATCCAAGAGAATCTGCATCGCCTCCTGGTTATTGCTCGCCACCACACGGCTTGCGGTCGCTAAGCAGTGGTCATAGAGTGGCGCTAAATCGGCAACTTTCTTCAATCGGCCCAGATCGCTTCCCGCATGCCGCAATATCACCTGCGTGTCGGCCAATCGACCAAAGATCGAAGCCGCAACGCCATAGGGTTCAAGATACCATCCAATCACCAAGTCGGGCGTACGCGACTTTGCGGCTGCAAGCGCGTTTCCCAAAAGTTGGCTTAGATACGGCGGTGCCCATGGAATGTAAGAGAGCCCTGGCACCGCCTCAACCTGCCGAATCTCAAGCTTTCCCGCGAAGCGAGCAATCGTCGCCTCTATGCCGGATGCCGACGCCATTTGCCGGAATCCGTAACCCATGCTGTTAGAGATGAAGGTTACCGTATGGCCCGCGGTCACAAGATCGATTGCCGCTACCCAAGTTGCCTTGGAAACACCCCCCTGGATAGGAGGCATCTTTCCGAACATCAAAATATGCATCGCCCGTCCTGCTCGTTCTCAACTGAGTAGCCCCCGGCGAATGGCTCGGCTGATCTGGGGCCGAGCAATTCGACGCGCTCCGTCTAAAAAGTGTTGCTTCAGCTGACGCATCCTGCAGCGCAGCCGTTGCAGCCTTTGCAGGACGCATCTGTGTTGTGGGGCGAGCGCTTCGGGTTCGGCCAATACGCTGGGGGCGGCTCTTCCCGGTAGACCGTTCGGTAGTCCTTCAGGAAAGCGAGGTAC
>NZ_JABEPH010000270.1:0-8486 GCF_013004495.1 Rhizobium sp. SEMIA 4085 | reverse complement strand
CCACACGCTGTGCCTCCCACATCGCTAGTTACTGCCCTACCCAGAACGCGACACCTGTAGGATATCGGCTGTTACCCTCATCATGGGGTTCTATCTTGGGCAGAGCTTCTGTCGTCCTAATCGTTGCGATTGTCATCTATTGATTCCTCCGAACATTGCTGGGACAGGCCAGCTCGGTTTCTTTCATCACGCTGCCACGGCTGGCCTGCAAGCCAGGCGACCGCTTTCGCAAGTATTCCTTGAAGCTTCATTAACTGTCTCTCCTCAGCCGTGACTTCATGACTGTTTTGAATGGGAGCTAGTCCAAGGCGCAAATGAAGCTGATTGCATTGCTTTAATCGCAGAAATCGTTGCATGAATAACGATCAAACTGGGGCTCCAGGCGCAACGCCCGCGTCAAAAAGCTAACGCTGACGACCGGAATCGCACCGATACGCGAGAACCAGGTTGGATCGAGCTGCAGCATTGGCCAGCAGTCAAAATCAATGATCAAAGTCCCCCACGGGTGAAAATCGCATCCGAGGGGATGGAGAGCCGTTCCTTCGTCTGACTCTGAGTGGCTGAACGGCGTCCGAGGTTTTTTTGGGAACTCGCGGCTTTCGAGCAGGGACCTCGCTGCACCGGCGAACAGGCGGTGTGCTCTACCTACAAGGCTGTCGGTGGGTTGTGGGTAAAGGCTAACTCAAGAATATGCCAGATCAGTCGGATCTTGGTGGGTGGGGCCGGGCAACTCCCATGGATGGCGACATGGCGATTTGATACTGATCGATCAGCTTGCGCATCGGAATGAAATGAGCGCTTCATAGTATGGGCGCAAACGACTTGTTTAGCTGCATATTGTGACGTAAAAGTTAATCTTCGAGGGACAGTCATGCTGGCGAAGTTGCAGCACTTCCAGAGTGCACTCGGAGTGTAAGCGCATCTTGTTCCGGTTACTCTGGACGTAGGACCTTCAATGGACGATCTAGACCGACGAATACTTGCCGCGATGCAGCAGAATAATCGGCATTCCTTCGCCGAGCTAGCTGACCTTGTGGGTTCATCGGCGGCGTCCTGCATGCGGCGGGTGAATAAGCTCCGAGCCGACGGCGTGATTATTGCTGACATTTCTCTGATAGAGCCGAAGGCGGTCGGAAAGTCGCTGACCGTGATCGTCAACGTGGAATTGGACCGGGAGCGCCTCGACCTAGTCGATGAATTCAAACGCGCGATGAGGGCCGCGAAGGAGGTCACACAATGTTATATGGTGACAGGCGACGCTGATTTCGTTCTCATCGTTGCGGTGGAGGATGTCGAAGCGTTTGATGTTTTCGTCAAGACCAAGCTCTATACCAATCCCAATGTGCGAAAATTCCGAAGTATGATTGCTCTAGACAGAGTAAAATTCGAGCCTCGCATGCTTGTGTAGGGCAGACGTACCGCACCCCATAGATGAACTTATATAGCAGTGCCGACTGTAGTCAGCTGATTATCAATGTTAGAGCGGTGTATCCTGACCGAGCGTTACCCCATGAGGAACCGGAGTGCGCAGACGAACTGCTGGTACGAGATGAAATTGGAAGGCTGGACATCGTCCAGGCTCAGCCGATCGGGCGATCGGCAAAAATAAAGGCAAAACTTGCGACCGCACAAAGATGGTACTTTTGCGTCATGTCCCTCGATGTACCGGGATTCGGCCGTCCCGGATCTCGTGGCTGAAGGGTGGTTTGCGACCCCAATCCTCTCGGTAGGAGACATTTCTCAAAGCAACCACCAATTGCCGCGACTGGGGGCTTAGTTCAATCCGCAATATCTTTCCGGCTCCGGCGCGCGAGACCCGCGTGCCTGAGACCCGGCTTACTGTCGCCGGCGACACGCCCGTCTGCCTGCGCGTCGAGCCCGGCTGGGCAGCGGCAATCTCGTCCGCAACCTTTGGCGGGATCCGCGCCGGGTTCGTCTTCGTGGGGACGAACGATCCGCGTGCCAGCGGATCCTTTACATCGGGAGCACTCAATCCAGCCCAGTGACCTTCGACGTCATGCCATAAATCCGCGCCGCATGGTCTCTGGAAAGACGGCTTAATAACGCACGCGCCATCTCCTGTCGACGCAAAGCCTAAAGGGAAATCCCTTGGTTGTTCAGTTGTTCATTTGGCCCTCCGAGAATCACTGGAGCTAGACAACCTCAGCTTTCCCGGTAGGGCCAAATGAAATAGCGCCCTGAAAGCTCACAATTAGAGAGCGCTGCCTGAGCTCGACGGGTCGGCTCCGCTCTTATACGATTCGTTATCTAGCCGCTCAACGGCATTCACCATTCCTATGTGGGTGTGGGGATCGTACCCACTAGGGCTGATCTTAAACCCTCTCGCCTCGAGGTGCGCTCGCGCATCGGGCCAAAAATCCAGGTGCATTCGGAGCTTGCCGTCCTTTGGAAAGACGCGGGGCTTCGCAAGTAGATCCGCCATATCTTCGCGAAATCCAAGGCCAATCCTTAAAAACAGCAGATAGGTGAGAGACCCAAGGATCCGCTCGCTCCCAGCGGAACCGATGGCGAGCATAGGTCTACCGGCCATCTCAACGATGAGCGGCGACATTTCGGTGACATCGTGCGTTTGACCTTCAAAGAGCAGATTTGATTTCATTGCATAGCTGTAGCCCAGCGCAGCACCGAACCAAGATGCCTTCGAACCAAACCAAGGGCCGATCGAAGTCGTGAACGACAGGAAGTCGTCGCCGGTAGCGATCGCAAAGTGATTAGTGTTGGTGTCATCAGTCCAACTATCTGGTCCGGGGAAGTACGTAGCGCCTAACTGTTCCCACAATGACTCGACGGGCGCATCAAGTAGACGGATGACGCGGTCTGCGATAGCGATGGCTTCCGACGAAATATCGATGTCGACGGACGGACGCCGGATTTTGGGTTCAAGGGTGCCAACGGCAAAAGGTATCCGATCAAGAAGGAGGATGGTGGATAAGACATAGGCCTCCATCGCACGCGAAAAGTCGCGCAGCGCTTCACGTCGACGGAGTTCCACAGTCACCGCGGCGCCGAGCAGGATCCACGTCCCCCACGTCTCAACTGCACCAGTTGTGAGAAGACGCTGGCGTCGCCCATCGAGATCGAGGTCGAGCATGCGGGGAGTTGGCTGTCGAACGCGGTTTTCGAGAGTTTCCTCAGGGTGCCAAGGTCCGGGATCCCTCGCCCGCAGGGTTTGCCAGAAATCATCCTCACTTTCAGATTCGCCGAGAATCCGAAGGAGGTTTGCTAGTTGCGGGTTTTGGATATGTTTACGAATCTCACCCCTGTTCTCCAGATAAATCGCATTAAGCGATCTGTCCAAAACACCTTCCTGGCTTTCGAGAGCAATCTTCAGCCCCTCTGAGGGAGCAAAGCCTTGTTGGGCGAGCGCGGTAGCCGGTGCGACCAGAGCACTTGCTGGGAGGCGCAAACGGCCGCTGCGTTTTAAGGAATACCAAGCAGCTATGTTACCCGGGACTGGTACAGTCGATTCTGCTGCAAAACGGACTGCGGTGGGGGCATTTAGACTACCTGTCTCACCGGAAACGGAAAAGACGCCCTGCATGCGGCCAAAAGGGCTGCAATTGGCCGGATCCGTCACCCAAGCGCACGCGAGAGCGGCAAGATACATGTCGAAGATGCCGCCGCCATGTTGCCTGATAATGTTTGCTGCGGCCGTGGCTGAGGGTACGGGAGTAGCGATACCGAAGCCTTTGCTGCTGTGGATATGAAAGGGTGTGTCGGAGCTCATGCGGTGTTCCTAACTTTGGCAGTCGTTTTCACATATTGATCTAGTGTGGGAATTCCGAGCATTTCGCTCTCTGGCGTCAACAAGAGTAGGAGTTTGAAGTCTGAGCGATAGTTCGATCGAGCATGACAATTGTATGCTAGCCCGCGATCACCATATCGGGTTGAGCATTGGCTGACGCGGGAGCGCGCACGTGACAAGCGACGGCGCGGCCGTCGGCCATCGACGTCAGCGGCGGCACGTCGATGCGGCAACGGTCGACGGCGAGCGGACAGCGCGGATGGAAGGCGCAGCCCGTCGGCGGATTGATCGGGCTCGGCACCTCGCCTTCTACCGGCGCCTCCAGCCGCGCCCGCGTCGGATCCGGCACCGGAGCTGCTGCTATCAGCGCCTCGGTATAGGGGTGGACCGGCTTGGCGAAGAGTGCCTCGCATGTGGCCAGTTCGACGATGCGACCCAGATACATGACGGCGACGCGATGCCCAATGTGCTCCACGACGCCGAGATCATGCGAGATGAAGACGAAGGCGATGCCCATCTGCTGCTGGAGATCCATCAGCAGATTGAGGATCTGTGCCTGCACGGAAACGTCCAGGGCCGAGACCGCCTCGTCAGCGATGATGAGCGAGGGCTTGAGCGACAGGGCGCGCGCAATGCCGAGCCGCTGGCGCTGGCCCCCCGACAGTTCGGACGGAAGCCTGTGCATGATTTCGGGCCCCAATCCGACCTTCTGCAGAAGGTCTGCGGCGAGCGCCTGGCGCTGACTGCGGCCGAGGCGCTCGAAGTTCTCGACGGGTTCGGTGATGATCTGGGCGGCGGTAAGGCGTGGGTTCAGCGAAGAGTAAGGATCCTGAAAGACCATCTGCATCCGCCGGCGAAACGCCCGAAGCTCGTGCTTCTTGAGCCCCGCAATATCGGTTCCTTCGATAAGCACGCGCCCGTCCGTCGGTTCCATGAGCCGCATCAGAAGCCGTGCGACGGTGGATTTACCGCAGCCGGATTCGCCAACGATGCAAAGTGTCTCGCCTGCTTCGACGGAAAAGGATACAGCCTCCACGGCCCGCACGACCGGGCCATTCTTCTTCAAGATACCCGCACTGAGCGGGAAATGCTTGGTCAGGCTTTCGACTTTCAACAAAGGATCACTCATACGCCCATCACCTCTTCGGCGCGCCAGCAAGCAGCGGCGTGCGCCGGTCCGACATACTTAAGAACGGGTGTCTTTTCCCGGCAAATGTCGATTGCGAACGGACAACGCGGCGCAAAGCTGCACCCGACGATTGGATTGCGCAGGCTCGGCACGATACCGGGTATTTCCGGAAGGCGGCTTTGCTGACCGCGCCGCCGGTCAGGCACAGAGCGCATAAGGGCCTGAGTATAAGGATGCGCAGGCCGCGCGAACAGATCCGTCACAGTCGCTTGCTCGACGATCCGGCCGGCATACATCACGATCACACGTTGGCATGTCTCGGCCACAACGCCCAGATCGTGCGTGATGAACATCACCGCGGTCCCCGTGCGCTCCTTCAGATCAACGATCAGCCGCAGGATCTGCGCCTGGATGGTGACATCGAGTGCAGTCGTTGGCTCGTCAGCGATCAACAGCTCCGGTGAGCAGGCAAGAGCCATGGCGATCATGGCGCGCTGGCGCATACCACCCGACATCTCATGGGGATAGTTGTTGGCGCGACGCTCCGGGTCCGCAATGCGGACGAGGCGAAGCATCTCTTCAGCCTTAGCCATTGCGGCCGCCCGGGAGGCTCCCGTGTGGATCTGCACCGCTTCAGCGATTTGGTGACCGACAGTGTAGACCGGGTTGAGGCTCGTCATCGGATCCTGGAAGATCATGGCGATCTGATCGCCGCGAATCTTTCGCATCTCCCGCTCAGAGAGATCGAGCAGGTCGCGGCCGTGAAAGCGGACCTCGCCGCCGATGGTCCTGGCGGTCAGCTTCGGTAGTAGGCGGAGGATCGACAACGCGGTGACGCTCTTGCCGCATCCGGATTCGCCGACGACGCCGAGCGTCTCGCCTTTCATCACCTGGAAGCTGATGCCGCCAAGCGCGCGGGTAACGCTATCTTCGCCAAAAAAATGCGTCTCCAGGTCTCTGACGTCGAGAAGCACTTCATTGCCCACGTTCTGATGTATCTGCATGTTACTGCCTCCGCTTTGCGCGGGGATCGAACAGATCGCGCAGACCGTCGCCGAGTAGGTTGACGGCTAGAACCGTGATGGCAAGGCAGATGCCGGGGGCGAAGATCGTCAATGGGGAGATGGAGATAAAGAGCCGAGAGCTTGAGATCATGTTGCCCCAGCTGGCAATCTCGGGCGGCACGCCCACGCCGAGGAAGCTCAGCCCGGCCTCTGTCAGAATCGCATCTGCGCAGACGATGGCGCTTTGCACCATAAGAGGCGGAATGGTGCTGGGCAGGATATGCCGCCACAGCACTTTGGGTAGACGCGCACCGCCACAAAGGGAGGCCTCCACATAGGGCCGCTCCCGAACACTCAAAACCACCGAACGGACCAGCCGCGTGACGCTTGGCAGCTGTGGGATCGTGATCGCGACGATGAGAATGCCCAATCCCGGTCCTGTCAGAGAAATAAGGGCGATGGCCAGCAGAATCGTCGGGATCGACATCAAGCCATCCATTATGCGCATGACGATGTTGTCGAACCGGCGATTGTAGCCAGCGATAACACCAATCAGAACCCCGCCCACAGCCGCGCAGGTCGCCGAGAGCAATCCGACCATAAGGGAGATTCGCGCGCCGAAGATTGTTCGGGCAAACACGTCACGGCCCAGATTGTCGGTTCCGAACCACATCTCGACCGAAGGCGGCTGGAGGCGCTTGAACGGGTCCATGTTCACCGGGTCGCCGGCGTAAATGGGCGCGGCGAGCGCCAGAATGATCAGCAGCACGAGGAGTCCACCGCCTATCAGGACCAGCGGGTGCCGTCTTGCCAGACGAGCAAGACCCGATAGTCGGGGATGGGCCCTCGGCAGGGCTTCAATTGATGGAGAGATTAAGGTCATAATCAGTACCGGATGCGAGGATCGATCAAGGTGTAAGAAAGATCGACCGTGAGATTGATAAGGACGTATAAACCCGAAACCAGGATAAGCACGCCTTGTATGATGGGGTAATCGCGGCCGTTGATCGCATCGACCACCAAACGACCGATACCCGGTATATTGAACACGGTTTCCGTGATGACGACGCCAGAGATCAGGCCTGCGAAACTTAAGCCGATCACGGTGAGGATCGGGACGCCGGCATTCTTCAAGGCATGGTGGAAAAGCATGGCATAGGACGAAGCGCCTTTTGCAACAGCCGTTCGCATGTAATCTTCCGACAGAACCTCCAGCATGCTCGCCCGCGCGATCCGGGCGATGAACGCAATGTAGGGAATGCTCAAAGTCACGATCGGCAGGATCAGGTGCACAAACCAGGGCCCGAAGCCTTGATCAATAGGCTTGTATCCTTGGACCGGTAGCCAATGCGTTGTGATAGCGAAGAAGTAGATGAGGAAATAGCCAACGACAAACACCGGGAGAGAAAAGCCAAGCGTCGCGAATGCCGTCAAGATGCGATCAACAAGACCGCCAGCGCGCCACGCGGCCAGGATACCGAAGGAAACCCCAATCGTCACCGAAACGATCATCGTCAGGACCGTCAAGGAAAGGGTAGGCTCGAGCCGCTGCGAGATGAGCTCCAGAACCGGCCGGCCGGCAAAGATCGAGGTGCCGAAATCGCCGCCAAGCATATCCCGCACCCAACGTATGAACTGAACCGGCATGGGCTCGTTCAGTCCGAGCTGCTCGCGGATGCCAGCAATCATCTCAGCCGTAGCCGACTTGCCGGCGATGATGGCTGCCGGGTCGCCAGGCGCCAGCCTGAGAAGCAGGAAAACAAACATCCCGACCATCGCCATCACGGCGACGGTCGAAACCAATCTCCGAAGAATGTAAGCAGCCATTAGACCGCGGCCTTCTGCATGTTCCACAGCGCCGACGGCATCTTTAAGGCCGTTCTAACGGCAAGACTTGTTTTCATGAGGTCGCGTCGAGAGAGTGTCATCTGCAGTTCCCTCTTTTGTTTGTGTTGCAGCCATTCCGCCTTCGACATGTAGTCGATGGCGGCCAAGCGCTGTGGTTTGAATATTCAATATCCGACTTTTGACGAGAATGCAACATATGTATTATAACCTAAAAGATAATTCAAATGGTTCGCCGCGACGTTTGCTTTGCAAGACTGTGGGTCCGCAAGCACCAATGCCGTTCTCGCCATTTATGGACCGATAGCCGAGACGCTAGGCTCTGCAAGTCCGAGGACGATGCAGACAGGAGGAGAGACAAGTGAACTTCATCGTCACAGCTGGCAACAAATGAAAGCGCCCCGCCCACGGTGTCGCCACCGGCTCCGCGAGGTAGCGCTAACCGCGCGGCGCATATACCCACGGCAATCCTCTTGGCGATTGCGGAGCGCTGTAGATGAACTATCGCGCCGCATTGGCGAAATGACAATGCGGCGTCTCTCGCGCTTCGTTCTCAGATATTCGGTCATCGAGCCGTCGTCCACCAGACGGTTACCGCCAGTCGTGAAACGTAGTAGAGGGTCCCGTAAAGTATTGCGTTTGTCTTGGGGTGTTCACGGCTCTGAAACGGAGATGTGATCATGAATCGCTACCAGTTTTGTGCACGAACTTTCGCCTCATGGAACCTCTCTGCCTACCCACA
>NZ_JABEPH010000269.1:0-8493 GCF_013004495.1 Rhizobium sp. SEMIA 4085 | reverse complement strand
TGCCTGAGCAATCAGCACCGGCGCGTGCCAGCCGACGCTTTCGCGCATTTCGGCGACGAGACCGGCGATTTGCTGCGGTTCGGAGATATTGCGGCCGAAGAGGATGAAGCCCCAGGGCCGCTCAGCCTTGTAGAAGGCTTTTTCTTCAGGGGTGAGTGACAGGCCGCTACAGCCCAGGATCATCGCTTTTGATTCGTTCATATCCGAATCATAGAGGCCTGTTGGGGAATTGCGAGTAAGGTCAATCGCCATTCACAGGAAAGCAGCACACAAAAAAGCGGCGGGACATGCCCGCCGCTCCGGATCAAACGATCAACCGTTTACTTCGAAATCAGGCAGCTGCCTCCAGCTGAGCGATATTGCTGGCAAAGGGCTGCGGCCTCGTCCTTCGAGCCGGCCGGGATCCGGACGCGGTAGAACGTGCCTTTACCGGCGATTTCGGCCTTTCGGATTTCAAAGCTGCGGCCGCCGAGGACGCTTGCAAACTTCTTCGACAGGCTCGCATAGGATTTGTTCGCCTCTGCTTCGGACGGCAACGACGCGATCTGCATGCCGTACCCGCCAGCCGGTGCAGCCTGCTGCGGCTTGGCAGCGGCAGGCTCGACGGATGCCACTTCAGCCGGCTTCGGCTGCTGTTCGGCCGGGCGGACATTGCCTTTTTCGGTCACGGTGCCGACGACATTGACCGGCTGCTCGGCCGGACGGGCCGTCGGTACCGGCGCCGTATCGGCAGGCTTTTCAGCGGCGGGCGGTGTCTGAACCGGGGCGACAGGCTGATCGACCTTCGCATTTGCCGGATCTGCAGCGGCAACCTTTTCCAGGGTAGACGTGGATGGCTGCTGAGAGGCGGGCAGCGGCGCGACGGTGGTCGTTTCAACAGGCGTCGCGCGGATATCGGCAGAGGCGACCTCGTTGCTCGCCGGGAAGCTTGCCGCCGAACCTTTAGAGGCCGTCACGGCGGCAGGCGGCTGAACGGCGGGCTCTTCAACCGGTGCGGCAGGCTCTTCGCGGGCAACCAGCGTTCCGTCCGGCTTGACGATCATTGTCCGAACCTTGCGCGGTGCAACGGCGGGCGGACGATCGCTATCGGGGCCGTCTTCGGCCGCAGCACCGTTCTCAGCCGTGTCCTCGTTCGGAAGCAGACGCGGGTCCTGCGTATCGCCGACCGGCGTACTTGCCGGGTTGTCGGCGATGGGTCCATCGTTGTCTTCCGGCAGAACTTCGGGCGTCAGGGTGCGCTGAACGACATCGACGGGCTCTTCGTCGGATGAAACGAGCGCCTTCTGCTTCGGCGCTTCGGTGGCACCGGCAACGCGGTCATAAACCGCCTTGTCCTGGTTTGGCACAGTCTTGCCGCCCGGATTTTCCGGGACGATCTTGACCGGTTCCTTGTCGGCCACGATCACGCGCGGTTCGCCGCCAGCAATGCCGAGGCCGCCGTCGGTAACAACCGAAAAGACGCCGTAGGCACCGCCGGCGAAGACGATGATCAGAGCGGCAGCCGCAAGCAACCGCTTCATGGAACGGGCGCGACCCATGTCCTCGGCCTCGGCCGCGGATTGGATACGGACCTCGGCCGGCGCTTCGGCGCGGCGAACGGGTTCACGAACGCTGCGGCGGAAATCCTCCTCAAGCGCACGCTCGAATTCGTCAAGTCCGCCAGCCGACTGCGGCCGAGGCGCCACCGGCGCTGCTGCAACAACGGCAGCGGCTGCTGCAGGAGCCCAAGCGGGTGCCGCCGCAGCCGGTTCCTTTCGGACTGACGTTTCGAAGAGGCTTGCAATTTCCGCGTCGACGTCGAAATCGAAGTCGTTTACCGGCGCAGCCGGCGCCGGCTGCTCGACGGGCGGCAGCGACGGCACATGCATGTCCTCGACAGTCTCGGGATGATGGTCGGCCTCGGAAATCATCGAGGCATCGAAGGGAAGATCTTCATCGGCGTCGGCTGCAGCGGCCACGCTCTCCACGCTCTCCACGGCTGCGGGATGCGGCCTATCGTAAAGCGAAGCGGCAGCAACCTGCCCGACTGGCCGCGCGACAACCACGGCAGGCGGCGGTGCCGTAACGACAGGAGCAGGTTCCGGCGTCTTTGCAGGCTCGGCAAAATCTAGATCGGCGAGTTCGAGTTCGATGCCTTCGAGATCGAGTTCGAAATCGTGGCCGGCAAACGGATCTTCGCTGTCAGCGTCCTGCTTGGCAGGTGCGGCCCCAGCGGGAACTTCGGCGGCAGCAGGCGCAACAACCACTGGAGCGGCGTCAGGTGCAGCAGTAACGGGCGCAACGACCAGCGGCTCCCACTCCTCGAAAGGTGCCGCCTTCGGCTCCTCGGGCGCAGAGGCCGCGCGCTGAGGAACCGGATAACGGGAGACGTCCGCCAGCAGATCATCGAAATCGAAGGCGATCGGCTGATCTTCGGGAGGCGCTTCAGTCAGCGCGGCGTCAGCCTGTACGACGCCTTCCGTTGCGGCAGCAACCAGATCGAATGGTTCAGCTTCAACCCGGGGCTCCATCGCAACCGGCGCCTCCACCGGCGCAAGCATTGCCTGGGCTTGCGCTTCATCCATGACCACTTCGTCATGGCGATCGAGCTCGGCCGGAAAACCCTGCGGAGCAGCGGTTTCGAATTCCTCGGCCGGATCAAAGGCGACCGGCTCCATAACCGGTTCCGTTACCGGTTCGGGCTGGACAACGGGCTGAACATGCGCAACAGGCTCGGGCTGCTGTTCGGGAGCGGCGACCGCCTCGACAGGCGCAACGCCTTTTACGGGCGCTTCAACCGGCTCGTCGCGGCGAGCGGCATGGAAGTTTGCAAGCGGAAGCTTGATGCTGGCAGCCGACCACTGCGGCGCCTTGGCAGAGGCCGAAGCCTGAGGAATTTGAACCGTGGGACCGCCGATCGAGAGCTCGAGCTCCTCGATCAGATCGCGGGCACCACCGAAAACTGGTTCGGACGCCTGGGGCGCGGCCCAATCGGCGGCGGAAAGGACCTCGGCCTCCTCCCCGGCGGGCGATGTGGCACCCGGCGGATCGACAGGCTCCGGCTCGACGATGGCCTCGGCTGCGGGATAGTCATATTCTTCGGCGGCAGGCTCGGCCGGACGATCGAGGCCGGCGAGCGGACGCGGAGCGTCGAAACGCTCGAATTCGCGGAGAAGCTCGTCCTCGAGATTGAATGCCGGCTCCTGCCGGGGCGCTTCAGCAACCGTATTGGCGGCTATGCGCGGCTCGAAGCCTACGATACGCGCAAGCTCAGCCAGCGGATCGCCTTCATCGAAAAGCTCCGTCTTCTTTCGCGTATCATACGCCAGTTGTTTGTCAGCCATACTCATCCCACCCGTAAACCCACGCGGTCAAATGCCAGCGCAATGTGGGGAAATGGTGACGTTATCGCATTTCATCCGGTGCGGCAGTGCCTGTAATGGCGAGTCCCGACTTCAAAACCGAAGCGACAGCATACACCAGCCCAAGTCTGGCAATACTCGATTCTCGGTTCTTATCGTTAACAAATCGTAAGTCCGTTTGATCTTTACCTTTATTCCAGTGCGCATGGAAGAAACTTGCGAGATCATACAGGTAAAACGCGATGCGATGCGGCTCGTGCGACTGTGCCGCAGATTCGACGATGCGCGGGAATTCTGCCGCCTTCGCAACCAGCTGCAATTCCGTGGGATCGTAGATGCCGGAGACCGCATCCGCAAGGTCTTGGGGCGATAGGTCAAGATCCGGAAACGCCTCCTTCGCCTGGCGGAAAACCGACATGCAGCGGGCATGCGCATACTGCACGTAAAAGACCGGATTGTCTTTCGAATGCTCCGTTACCTTGGCGAAATCGAAGTCGAGCGGCTCGGAATTCTTGCGGTAGAGCATCATGAAACGAACCGAATCGCGGCCCACTTCCTCGACCACGTCGCGCAGCGTCACGAAATCGCCGGAGCGTTTCGACATCTTCACCGGCTCGCCGTTGCGGTAGAGCTTCACGAGCTGGCAAAGCAGAACGGTGAGCTTCGATTTTCCTTCGGAAACGGCGCGGGCAACGGCCTCCAGGCGCTTCACGTATCCGCCGTGGTCGGCGCCGAGCACATAGATCATTTCGTCGAAGCCGCGATCGAACTTGTTCTTGAAATAGGCGACATCCGCGGCGAAATAGGTGTAGGAGCCATCCGACTTGATAAGCGGGCGATCCATGTCGTCGCCGACTTCCGTCGAGCGGAAGAGCGTCTGCTCGCGGTCTTCCCAGTCTTCCGGCACCTGGCCCTTCGGCGGCGGCAGCGCGCCCTTGTAGACATAGCCCTTGAAGGTCAGATCATTGATCGCGGTGCGTATCGCGGCAGCGCCGGCGTTATGCAGCATCCGCTCGGAAAAGAAGATGTCGTGATGCACGTTGAGGGCTGCGAGGTCCTCGCGGATCATCGTCATCATCGCGTCGATCGCGCGATCCTTGACGATCGGCATCCACTGCTCTTCCGGCATGTTGTGCAGCCGCACGCCATAGTCGCCAGCAAGGGACTTTCCGACCGGGATCAGATAATCGCCCGGATAAAAGCCGGGCGGGATATCGCCGATGCTTTCGCCAAGCGCTTCGCGGTAGCGCAGGAAGACCGAGCGCGCCAGCACGTCGATCTGCGAGCCGGCATCGTTGATGTAGTATTCCTTCTCGACGGCATAGCCGGCGAAGGCAAGCAGGTTAGCCAGCGCGTCTCCGACGACGGCGCCGCGGCAATGGCCGACATGCATCGGGCCGGTCGGGTTTGCCGAGACATATTCGACATTGACCTTCTTGCCGGCGCCAAGCTTCGAGCGGCCGTAATCGGTTCCGGCCGCGATGAGCGAGGCAAGCAAGCGCTGCCAGTAGCCGATGGAAAGCCTGATGTTGATGAAGCCGGGACCGGCGACGGAGACGTCGGCTACGTCGGCATCTTCCTTCAACTTGGCGATGATGATTTCGGCGAGCGCGCGCGGATTGGTCCCCAGCGACTTTGCCAGCACCATGGCGGCATTGGTCGCGACATCGCCGTGGCTTGCATCACGCGGCGGCTCGACGGCGATGCGGCCGAAATCGAGCTCGGATCGCTTTTCCTTGACGATATCAATCTGTTCAAGGGCGTTCTTAATCCTGGCTTCGAAGTCGGTAAAAAGGTTCATCGCACTCTTCCATGCATAGGCTCTGACGCAGCTCCTGCCACGGCGCCCGCTGCCTATCGCAAATCCGGAGTGTGGTCAAACAATCGCCGGTGGGCGCTGATTGCATAGGTGTCGGTCATGCCCGCCAGATAATCGCCGACATGGCGGGCTTTCGGCGCATCGGCAAGGCCTGCAATATGATCGACCCAGTAATGGCTCTGCATCTCCTTCGGATTGGCCATGTAGGCGGCGAAAAGATCGGTGACGATCTTTGCGGCGCCTGCGCGGATGCGCATGATGTCGGGATGGCGGTAGATGCGTTTGAAGAGCATCTGCTTGATCTGCTTGTCGGTCTGCGACATCGCCTCCGAGAAGGTTGCGATCACCTTGCCGGCCTTGCGTACATCTTTGACGCTTTTCGGCTTCACCTCAGTCAGGCGCTCCTGGGCGACGGCAATGACATCTTCGACCATGCGCGTGATCTGCCGGCGCATGATCTCATGCGTGAACCGGCTCTTCTCAAGATGGGGGTAGCGCGCGCGGACCTCGGCCATCAGTCCGGCGAGGAACGGAATTTCCTCCAGCATCTCGAACGTCAGGTAGCCCGAACGCAGACCATCGTCGATGTCATGGGTGTTATAGGCGATGTCGTCGGCGATCGCTGCCACCTGCGCTTCGAGGCTGGCGAAGGTCGCAAGTTCGAGGTCGTGGATTTCGCAGTAATCGAGGATCGGCTGCGGCACCGGCCCGCGCGTGCCCTGCCCGTCCTTCGTCAGCAGCGGCCCATTGTGCTTCACGAGGCCTTCGAGGCTCTCCCAGGTCAGGTTGATGCCGTCGAATTCGGCATAGCGCCGCTCCAGCTTGGTGACGATGCGGAGCGACTGGGCGTTATGGTCGAAGCCGCCATAGGGCAGGAGCACCTCGTGCAGCGCGTCCTCGCCGGTGTGGCCGAAAGGCGTGTGGCCAAAGTCGTGGACAAGCGCCACGCCCTCCGCCAGGTCCTCGTCAAGCTTCAGGGCGCGCGCTAAGGCACGCGCGATCTGGGCGACCTCGATCGTGTGCGTCAGGCGTGTGCGATAATGATCGCCATCCTGCGCGATGAAGACCTGCGTCTTGTGCTTCAGACGGCGAAAAGCGGTCGTATGGACGATGCGGTCGCGATCGCGCTGGAATTCGGAACGCGTCGGGCTGCAGCTTTCGGCATAAAGCCTTCCGCGCGTCGTCCAGGGGTCTGCCGCATAGGTTGCCCGCTCGCCATTTCCAAAACCCAACGCCTGCCTGTCAATCTTCATTTTTCACCGTCATTCAACATCGCGCAGCACCTCGCCCATTGACGCCGCATCGCGCTCTTCATACCTATAGCCAACATAAACGGCAAAGAGGCGCTTTCTTAACTGCTTTGCCGATTAATGCGTTCTGGCAACGCATGTGGTAAATTCTTTTGATATCAGCCGTTTGACGTTTCATCGGCCAGTATCAATTCTCTCCGGATCTTGACCCCGGCAGGAGGAAACATGACGGATACAAGTGTAACCCTTTCCGACGCGGCGGCAAAACGAATCGCGGCGATCGTCGGTGCCGAAACCGGCAAGAACGCGCTGCGCGTTTCCGTCGAAGGCGGCGGCTGCTCGGGTTTTTCATACAAGTTCGATCTTACCGGCGATGCCCGCGACGATGACATCGTCATCGAGAAGAACAACGCCAAGGTCCTGATCGACAGCCTGTCGCTGGTCTACATGGCAGGCTCGGAAATCGACTTCGTCGACAACCTTCTCGGTCAATCCTTCCAGATCAAGAACCCGAACGCGGTTGCAAGCTGCGGCTGCGGCACCAGCTTCTCGATTTAAAGCTTTGCCTGTCTATCCACATCGAACCGGCCGAAGTATCCCTTCCGGCTGGTTTGTCGTCTTGTCCGCATGTGGGACGGCACGATAAAAGATCGGGTACGAAGCTGCAAAAGGAACAACCTATGAAGATCGCGACCTGGAACATCAACGGCGTCAAGGCGCGCATCGACAACCTCACGCAATGGCTCAAGGATTCCGATCCGGACATCGTCTGCCTGCAGGAGATCAAGACGATCGACGAGGCCTTCCCGCGGCTCGAGATCGAGGCGATGGGCTATCACGTCGAAACGCATGGCCAGAAGGGTTTCAATGGCGTTGCGATCCTTTCCAAGGCCACGCCGGACGAGGTGAGCCGCGGGCTGCCGGGCGATGCTCTCGACGAGCAGGCGCGTTTTATCGAAACCGTGTTCTCGATCCCCGGCAATCGCGCCCTTCGCGTCTGCTGCCTCTATCTGCCGAACGGCAATCCCGTCGACACCGAAAAATATCCCTACAAGCTCGCCTGGATGGAGCGGCTGCGCCAATTTGCGGTCTCGCGCCTCGCCTATGAGGACGTCTTCATCCTTGCCGGCGACTACAACGTGATCCCCGAACCGCACGACTGCTTCGATCCGAAGGTCTGGGAAAGCGATGCGCTCTTCCTGCCGCAAACGCGCGAGGCCTTCCGCAGGCTCGAAAATCTCGGGCTTACCGATGCCGTCCGCACCTCGAGCGACGCCGTTCAGCTCTATTCCTTCTGGGATTACCAGGCCGGCGCCTGGCAGAAGAACAACGGCATCCGGATCGATCACCTGATGCTTTCGCCGGAGGCCGCCGATCACATGACGTCGGTGGCGATCGAAAAGCATGTACGGGCCTGGGAAAAGCCGTCCGACCACGTTCCGGTCGTCGCCTATTTCGACTTCGCAGCTTAAGGTCGCAGATTAGTCGCGGCCGGTCGCGATCTTGTGGGAGAGCGAAACAGCCGTGCGGCGATCACCTTCGGTCGCGACCGAGAAGGCCTGCTCCTGCAGCGATTCCATCCAGCCGCAATCCTTCGGCTTGCAGCGGTCGAGCGCTGCCGTCATCAGCGCCAGGCCGCGTGCCGACTGGCCTTCCTGGAAGAGAATATTGCCGAAGACCGACATGGCGCCGGGGTGGCCGCTCTTGCGGGCCTGGTTCAGCCACTTCTTCGCCTGCTGCGGACTGCGCGTGCCGCCGTCGCCCGACAGCATCATCTGCGCGAGCTGGAACTGCGCTTCAGCGACGCCGAAGGTCGATGCCACCTGGAAATAGAGCTGGCGGGCCTGGCTGAGATCGGTCCGCACCGGGCTGCCGGGAATGCCGTGCTTGTAATAGTTGGCGAGCGACAAAAGCGCGTTGATGAAGAAGCCGGTATCTTCGGAGCCGGGCTCCACGCCCTGCTGGGCGATCTCACTGTATATCTTGAAGGCTTAGAAAACGTCCTGGGCGACGCCGTAGGCGTCGGCATACATATTGTGGAGCGCCCAGCGCGAACCCAGAAGGCCCTTTTCGGGGGCGGATT
>NZ_JABEPH010000268.1:0-8506 GCF_013004495.1 Rhizobium sp. SEMIA 4085 | reverse complement strand
TGGGTGTGGTGGCCACGGCAGTCCGTCGACCGCGAAACAATGGGTCCGTAGGGGCATACGAACATGCGCTGAAGAGGGCCAGATCAATCGCCTACGCCAGTGAAGGAACCAGCGGTGGCCACTTCTACGGTTTGCTGGAACGCTTGGGAATAGCGGATGAGGTGAAGCCCAAGCTGGTGGCCGTACCAGGAGGGCAGACAGCGTCGACCGTAGGCCGTGGGGAAGCCGAGCTGGGGGCATTCCCGTGACTTCTATTATTGCAGCCGCACCCGAGGTCATACTTGTCGGGCGGTTTCCGGCAGAACTCCAAAGTTACGTTTGGCATCAGCGTCAATTCAACAGACGCAGACGCTGCCAAGCAGCTGTCGGAATTTCTGATGTCGTCAGCCGTTGATGACATCTTGGTGGCAAAGGGCGTCGAGCGCCGCTAAAAGCTTGATTGAAAACATGGTGGCAGGTCGTGCGGCAGAAACCGGCACGCTGGAAGTAAACGTCGCCGCCTCCCAGGCTCGGCCTTGGAATCATCGGTGCGATCAGCGCCCTTTGTCCATCCGTCAGGTCCGTCGCGTATGGACAAGTCGCGCAGTGCGCGATCACGATCAGGCTGAGTGAACTCTTCAGATGTATGTCCAATGTGAAGACCAGTTCAAGATCTCTCAGGCGACGGGTTTCTATGATGCTCCGGCGAATTGCCAGGGCAGCCTAATTTGATTTTACGGAGAGCCATGGGCTTCCGCCGCCATGTCGCTCCGAGTCTCGTCGATCATCGGCGCAACGGCGAATACGGGCCATTGGGTGCCGCTTGCCATCACAGACATATTGCCGCCTTTTTGCTGTCGCCCCGCTGCTCCTGACCTGAGCATAATGAGCTTAGCTCGCGCGGGACGAGGGCTCATAGCGAAGAATAGGCCCAAGGCCAGCTCGCGCCGCAGCTGCATCGCTTAGGCCGCAATGAGCAGGAGCACATAGGCGATGACGGTCACCATTAGCCCGCGGAAGGCGAAGGTCACGCAGCGGTACTTTCCACGCGCGATGGCCGAGAGAATATCGGCATTGTTCAGGTACTCGTTGAAAAGATAGATCTCGTCCCGCCGCTGCGCGGCATCCCAGAAGCGATGGCGGTGCTTGCCCCAGGAGCCCCAGAACAGGGAGGTCGACTTGTTCACGTGGCGCGGCAGCACTACGAGGATGGCCGATATGATTGAAAAGACCGAGGCCGTGGCAAGCAATACCGAGAAAAGCATGCTTTGCTGATAGCCGTTTACATAGCGTTCCAAGGTAAAGACGCTGCGAACATCGCTTGAGCTCACCAAGAATGCGAGCATAAAAGTAAAAATATACGCGGCTTTCTGGTCAGAAATCTTAATCTGGTCGTAGAATATATCGTTAATTTTCTTTATATGATCAAAATACTCTACGCTGATATCCTCAGTCGAAGGCCCACTCCTCATAAGCTCTGCCGCACTGTCAAAATCCGTCACGTTCTCAACTCCAGCCCAAAAGTGTTTCCGTGATATTACACTTCACAGGCAAAGCAATAGCGCGCGTACAACACAGCTTGACTTTTCAACTTCATATCGACAAACGCTTTAGACATGAGGGGTAAGTTTTTCAATTCCGCGTCCACCATTGCGGTGTTGACTGTGGCGGCGTCTTATCTTGCGCTTCCGGCAGCCGCTGATCCTGTGCAGCGCGCGGCACCGGCCGCAGGCTCCGTCATCGACCGCAAGGTCGGCGAGGAAGTCCGCTTCGTCGACCTGTCGAACTGGCAGAATGTCGATCTGCGCCAGGATCTGTTGGGCGGCGACGTGCTGCGCACCAATGCCACCGGCCAGCTCGCAATCCTATTCGCGGACCGCACGCAGGTACGCCTCGGCCGAAATTCGTCGCTGCAGGTCAAACAGATGGCACCGGCGGGCGATACGATCCTTAACCTCCAATCCGGTACGATGTGGGCCCGCGCTCAGCGTGGTGGCTCGGGCCTAACCGTTCAGACACCGGCCGCGGCAGCCGCCATCCGCGGCACCGACTGGACGCTGACGGTCA
The DNA here is from genome assembly GCF_013004495.1 of Rhizobium sp. SEMIA 4085. Taxonomy (NCBI): domain Bacteria; kingdom Pseudomonadati; phylum Pseudomonadota; class Alphaproteobacteria; order Hyphomicrobiales; family Rhizobiaceae; genus Rhizobium; species Rhizobium sp. SEMIA 4085. The sequence continues at coordinate 6,460 of NZ_JABEPH010000268.1, read as the reverse complement.
AGGGCGACCAGACCTCCCTGATCGTGCTGGAAGGCCGCGTGGAGCTGAAGAACGAGCACGGCAGCGTCGAGGTCGCGCAGGGTGAAGCAGCCGTCGCCACCATCGGCCAAGCGCCCCGAAAGCTCGTCATCGTTACGCCGGACGACCGCGAGCAGATGCTGTTTTACCTGACGCTGCGCGGCAGCTTCACCTTCATGCCCGCCTCGCCCCTCCCGGTGCAGAAGATGCGCGACGAACGCAGCCGCATCGAAGCCAAGGCACCTGCGGCAAGAAATGCGGAGGACTGGCTGACGCTAGCCGAGGTGCAACTGTCGCTTGACGGCCGGCAGAAGGCGCTGGAATCGCTGGTGAATGCGCGCACGCTCAAGCTTTCCGCCGCCCAGCGCGCCCGTGCCGACCTGATCGACGCCCTGATTGCCGGCGCCGAGATGCGATACGACGAGGCAGCAAGATTGTTCTCGCGGGCCGAACGGGTGCTCGATCCGCAGCGTCGGAGCATCGCGGCCTATGGCAGCTATTATTCGCGTTCGCTGCGCGATCCGAATCATGCCGAAAAGCCGCCGGAAAACATCACGGGACCCTATGCTGCCGTGATGAAGGCCTACACGGCAGGGTTCCTTGAGGATATCCCAGCCGCGATTGCGACGATGAAGCAGGCGGAAGTGCGATATCCGAACGATTCCACCCTGCCCGCCTTACGCGCGCAGCTGGCGATGCTGATCAACGACCGCATCCAGATGAAGGAGGCGATCGATCGATCGCTCTCGATCGACCCCACCGACCCCAATGCGTTGCAGGCCCGCGCCCGCATGCGCGCCGATTACGAAGGCAATCTCGATGGCGCACTTGAGGACCTGAACAATGCGATCAAGGTCGCGCCGGGCTCGTCCACGGCCTGGAACGATCTCGGCCTGCTCCAAGATGCCCGCGGTGCTACGCGTGAGGCGGAAGCCGCACTCAAGAGGTCCATCGAGCTCGATCCGGACGATCCGGTTGGCCATGCAAATCTCGCAATCCTCTATCTCGACCAGTCGCGCATGAAAGAGGCCAAGCGGGAGATCGATTTGGCGCTCGGCGCCGACCCGGCCTTCAACATCGCCATCTTGGCACGCGGCCGCTACTATCTGCAGATGGGCGAGAGGGAGAAGGCGGTCGATGACCTGCTCGCCTCCTCAACTGCCAACCCGGGCTATTCGCAGGCCCAGCTGATGCTCGCCGCCGGCTACTACGAGAATGGCAACCGCGAAGCCTCCGGCCAGGCGCTCGACAATGCCGATCGGCTGGACAAGAACGATCCTTCTGTCGCGGCATTCCGCGCAGCCGTTGCAATTGACGACTATGACTCCGATGGCGCGATGAAGAGTGCCCGTGAATACCTCAAGCGATCGCGCGCGCGGGGAGGATATTACGCCTCGCTTGGAGCCAACCAAAACGGCGGCTCGACGCTCAATGCGGCTTTTCGGCTCCAAGGTTTGGACGCCTGGGGCCAATATTACGGGGATGCGGTCTTCGATCCGTTTTCGGGAAGTGGCTATTTCGACCAGACTTTTCGTGGAAGCGTGAACCCGCTCGCCAATTCATTTCTTTATGGCGGGAACGTGGTCACCAACACCGCAAATGCGTCATCTTATTCATCCTTCATTCAAGGGTTATTGTTCGATCCCCATATGCTTTCAGGTCGTTCGCGGTCGGCAAATCTCGCGCGCATGCCCTTCCTGGAAGGCTCGATTGGCGCCGGAACAATGCTGACCCAAGAAAATGCGGGATTGTTGGGTGAGGCTGAAATTCAGGGCTTTTCCAACGAACCCCGGCCCATCAGCTTTTTCGCAAATTTTCAATGGGAAAAGACCTCGGACACGACCCGCGGATACAATAACGGCACACTTGATTTAAACACCGATACCAAGCTGGTCGCCGGCAATGGCTACGTGACGGCCTCGGTGACTCCGGACGATCGTATCGTCGCTTTCGTCAATCATTCAGATTCAAAATACGATCTCGACATTCCATCAAGAGCATTTCTGCCGCTGGTGCCGGGCCTCTACTATGGGCTGGATAACAAATTTTCCATTGCCGGAGTCGGCTTGAGCCACACGTTCGGATATCGAAATGTCTTAAATACAGCTTTCTTCTATTCATCGATCGATTCTTCGATGGATCAAAACATTCTGGTTCCGCCACTAATTCCCGGTCTGTTCTCAAGCCTGATACACACTAAGCAGGAAAATTACGTTGGCGCGATAAATCACACCTACGGAATGGATGACCTGACCTGGCGCTATGGTGTCGAAGGAGGATGGATCGACACAGAAACGACTACGGGCGTTTCATTGGTTGGCGTTCCTCTCGGTGAGGTGGAGGAACATACCGGTACACGCTATGGCAAGGTGTACATCGATCTCCTTCATGAGATAACGCCCGACTTGAAAGCGGAGTACGGGCTTTTCGGCACCTTTTACCAAGGCGACGAGGTAGATATTCAACGTCTCGAGCCCCGCATAGGAGTCGCGTGGTCGCCGGCGGAGGGCCATTGGCTGCGAGCCGGTTATTTGCGACAAGGCACGAACAGCACCACGCCAACCCTTGCCCCGGTCGGCATCGTTGGCCTGCAGCCTAACACATTCGGCATCGATCTTTCAGGGTATGCTGATACGTTCACTGTTCGGTGGGATGCTGAATGGAATGACTGGTTGTTTACAGCTGTTGACCTCCAGCATCAGGAACTTCGCGATCTCTCAATCGACAACATCATTGCGCTGGAGAGCTTTGGCACTCGCAAAGCGCGCGCAGATCGTGCTTCGTTTACAGCAAACATTGCATTGGGATATGGGTTTGGCCTGGCTGCGACATACGCTCTTAGCGATTCCGAAGATAACGACCCGTCAAGCGGCGGTTATGGCCAAGAATTGCCATTCCTTCCAAAGCACTCCGGACAAATTGCCCTCACGGGGGTGAACGAAGCCAATGTGAAAGCTACGCTTGCGGCCAACTATGTCGGTGAACGACACGGCGATCAATCCGATGAGATCCTTGACGATTACTGGACGCTCGATGCAAATCTTGTCTGGGAGCCACTTGATAAACGGTTCGCGCTGGAAGCCGCAGCTTATAATCTGCTTGATGAGGATTTTGAGGTCGCTTCAGGGTTCAACGGCTGGGGCCGCGTGTTCAAAGGCACGCTTGAAATCCGCTTCTGATGATCGCGGTCGCGGATACCGGGCATAAAATGCGCCAACCAGGCTGGCCGTTCAGCGGCCGGCCGGTGCGGCTGGCAGTACTAGTGCTTTTGACGCTGATTTCCATTTCGCTGCTCTCGCGTCTGCCCGCCTGGTCGCTGCTGGAACTGCGGAGCTTCGACTATCTATCGACCGTCGACGACCCGCTGCCGCCTGCCGATGCGCCGGTGATCGTTGCGATCGACGAGCCGTCACTGGCGGAGATGAATGAGCAATGGCCCTGGCCGCGCAGCCTGCATGCCCGGCTGATCCGGCAGCTGCGCGCAGCGGGCGCCAAGGCGATCGGCCTCGATATCATTATGGCCGAACAGTCTTCGCGAGAGGACGATGCGGCAATAACGGCGGCGGTCGGGCCGGACATTGTGCTTGCCGGTGACGAGACGCTAATCCAGACACCGCAGGCCGACCAGTTGATCCGCGCCACGCCTATGCCGCAACTGACAGAAGCCGGCGCGAGAACCGGCATCGCCTCGATCGACCTCGGCGGCGACGGCGTCTTCCGCAACATCCCGTCCTATCAGGACGGCTTTGCCATAACCCTTGCGCAGGTAGCCGGGAAGGCACCGGGGAGCCTGCCCGCCAACGCACTGATTCAGTCTTTCGGACCATCACGCAGTTATCCGACGGTTTCCTATTATCAGGCGCTGGACCCAGAGAACTTTCTGCCGAAGGATTTCTTCAAGGACCGCGTGGTGTTCGTCGGACTCAGCCTGCAGAATGCGCCGGAAATCGAAAAAGGCGGTGCCGATGCTTTTGCAACCCCTTACACGGTCCATACGGGCAGACTGGTCGCCGGCGTCGAAATCCAGGCGACGATCTACGACAATATCGTGCACCGCTATTCGATCGAGCTGGCGCGCCTTCCAGTGGTTGCCTTCGCCATCCTGATTGCCGCCATTCTCGCTGCTGCGACCGTCTGGAGATCCACGGGCTGGCCGACATTCGCCGCCACAGTTGTCTTCATCGGCGTGGCGGCGGCGCTGAGCTATGCCGGCATCCGCTTCGGCAATCTGTTCGTCTCACCGCTGGGGCCGGTTGTGGCTTATGTGTCCGTCGCCTTCGGCCAGGCGGCATTCGATTTTGCCGAAGAGCGACGCAAGAAGAAGCAAGTCACCCTCGCCTTCTCGCAATACATATCGCCCGATCTCGTCAAACGGCTTTCCGAGGATCCATCACAGCTGAAGCTCGGTGGCGAGCGGCGGACGCTCTCGGTCCTGTTTTCGGACGTGCGGGGCTTCACGACGATTGCCGAGACGCTGAAGGACGATCCGGAGCAGCTTACCAGCCTCATCAACCGCCTGCTGACACCGCTTTCCGATGTCGTGATGGATCACGCCGGGACGATCGACAAATATATGGGCGACTGCATCATGGCGTTCTGGAATGCACCGCTCGACGATGCGGATCATGCGCTAAATGCTGTTGCCGCCTCGCTCGCGATGCAGGAAGCGATCGCGAGCCTGAACAGGCAGCTCGAGAAAGAGGCCAGGATAAACGGAACGCCGCTGCATGCGCTGAAAATGGGCGTCGGCATCAATACCGGCGAGTGCGTTGTGGGCAACATGGGCTCGAACAGGCGTTTCGACTATTCCTGTCTCGGGGACGCGGTCAATCTCGCCTCGCGCCTGGAGGGAGCCTCGAAGAATTATGGCGTCGCTCTGCTTCTCGGCGAGCAGACTGCGAAGCTTGTGGCGGGCACCTATACGGTCGCCGAGCTCGACCGTGTCCTCGTCAAAGGCAAGACGCTCCCCACCCCGGTTTTCACGGTGCTGCATCACGCGGATGCCGCGGCGCTGGCGGCGCACCAGACCTTCGTGGAAATGAAATATGCCTGCAAGCTTTCGCCGGACGATCCCGTATTCGAGACGCTGTCGCAGATGATCCCTGAACTTGCGGCCTATTATGCGATCATTCGCAGCGATGTCTCGGGCACGGAAGGATAATCGTCCCGTTGCGCTTTCCCCGCTTGCGATTTTACGTTTAAGATCGCCGGACTCGATAACAGCAAGAGCATCTCAATGTCCGCAACAAGCCCCGCCACCGTTATCCCACTTCCGCAGCCAGTTCTGCTTCCCATCGAAGGCAGCAGTGACGTCTTTCCGGTGCGCCGCGTCTATTGCGTCGGGCGCAACTATGCGGACCACGCGATCGAGATGGGGCACGACCCGAGCCGCGAGCCGCCCTTCTTCTTCCAGAAGAACGCCGACAACCTGCTGCCTCCCGGCACGCCGTTTCCCTATCCGTCTCTTTCGAATGACGTGCATTACGAGGCAGAATGCGTGATTGCGCTGAAATCAGGCGGCGGGAACATTCCCCTCGGCAACGCGCTTGACTGCATCTATGGCTACGCCGTCGGTATCGATTTCACGCGCCGCGATCTGCAGGCCGAGGCAAAGAAGCTCGGCCGTCCATGGGAAGTTGCGAAGGCATTCGAATATTCGGCACCGGTTTCGGCAATCGTGCCCGCAAGCCGCCTCGGCCATCCGGACGCGGGCCGCATCTGGCTCGACCACAACGGGAAGCGCGTTCAAGACGGTGATCTGAAGCAGATGATCTGGAAGATGTCGGAAATCATCGCTGAGCTCTCCAAGCTCTTCGTCCTGGCGCCGGGTGATGTCATCATGACCGGCACGCCGGCCGGTGTCGGCGCCGTCAAGAAAGGCGATCGCGTCGAATGCGGCATCGACGGTATCGCGACGCTTTCCGTAACCGTCGCCTGAGGAGATTGCCATGCCCGTTTACGCGCTTGGAGGATTGTCGCCGAAACTTCCGCCGAGCGGGCTCTACTGGATTGCGCCGGACGCGCATGTAATCGGGCAGACGGAGCTTGGCGAAGGCGTCGGCATCTGGTTCGGCGCCGTGCTTCGCGGCGACAACGAGCCGGTCACCGTCGGCAACAACACCAATATCCAGGAAGGCGCGATGCTGCACACCGATCCGGGCTTTCCGGTGACGATCGGCGAAGGCTGCACCATCGGTCATCACGCGATCGTCCACGGCTGCACGATCGGCAACAATTCGCTGATCGGTATGGGCGCAACCGTCTTGAACGGCGCCAAGATCGGCAACAACTGCCTTGTCGGCGCCAATGCCCTGGTGACGGAAGGCAAGGAATGTCCGGACGCTTCACTGATCGTCGGTTCGCCTGCCCGCGCCATACGGACGCTCGATGAAAAGGCGATCGATGGGATTAGGCGCTCGGCGGAAAAATATGTCGCCAACTG
>NZ_JABEPH010000267.1:0-8570 GCF_013004495.1 Rhizobium sp. SEMIA 4085 | reverse complement strand
TTCCTGCTCCTTCTTCGCGAGAGCCCAGTCGCCACGCTGCGCCGCATCCCAAAGGCGGACATAACCGTGCGGGTCGACATTGGCGATGCCGGGAACGACGCCGTGGGCCCCCATCAGCAGCGCCGTATCAACAACGATTTCCGAGCCTGTCATCAGGAAAATGTCCTTGTGCGCGGCGAGATCCAGAAGCGCATAGCGGAAATTGCCGTCGTCGCCGCTTGAATCCTTCAAGCCGATGATCGTGCCTTCCTTGGCGAGCGTCACCGTCGTTTGGCGTTGCAGCTTGACGTTGACGCAGACGGGAATGTCATAGGCGATGAGCGGCACATCGACGGCGTCGCGGATATAGCGGAAGTGGTCGAGGATCTCGGACTGGCTGGTAACGGTATAGAAGGGCGCTGTCACGACAACGGCGTCGGCGCCCGCTGCCTTTGCGATCTTCGCATGCGAAATGACCCGATCGGTCGTCGGATCGATGGTGCCGACGATGAGCGGCACGCGGCCGTTCACCACCTTCGCCGAATGTTCGATGATCTCGCGCCGCGTCTTGTCGTCGTAAAACACCACCTCGCTCGTCGAGCCGAGCACGAAGACCCCGTGGCAGCCGGCGCCGATCAGGTGCTCCAGAACGCGCGTATAGGAGGGATAGTCGACGGTGAGATCGTCGTTCAGCGGCGTTACGACAGGAGGAACCACACCCTTGAATTTGCTCATTTTCGCTTTCTTTCGATTGTCAGTTTAATTCGGCGCGAGGATCGAAGGCGTCCCTCAGGCCATCGCCAATGAAATTGATCGCAAGCACGGCAAGGACCAGCGCCCCACCGGGGAAGAGCCATTGCCATGGATATTGTTCGAGAACTGCGGTGGAGCGGGCGGCATTCAACATGTTGCCCCAGCTTGCAGCCGGCGGCGCAATGCCGAGCCCGAGGAAGGAGAGGCCGGCCTCGAGAAGAATGGCATTGGCGATCTGCAGCGTTGCATAGACCATCAGGATATCGATCGAATTCGGCAGGCCGTGACGGAAGAGCAGGTGCGGCAGGCCGGCACCCATGCCGCGCGCCGCCAGGACGAAATCGCGTTCGCGCAGTTCCAGCAGTCGCGAGCGGATCATGCGGGCAAGCAGCGGCCAGGAGAGCAGCGAGATCACCAGCACCGTCGGCCAGATGCCGGTACCGGCAATCGAGGCGAGCACGAGCAGGAAGATGACCGGCGGCAGCGTCATTACCAGGTCGACGAAGCGCATCGAAAGCGCATCAGCCCAACGGCCGGCCAGGGCGGAGACGGCGCCGAAGAGGAAACCGATCATCGCCGAGATCGCAGTCGAGGCGACAGCGACCAGAAGCGAGATGCGGCCGCCCTCCATAACCCGGGCAAAGACGTCGCGGCCAACGCCGTCCGTGCCGAACCAATGCGTCGCGGTCGGGCCGCTGTTCATCGCCAGAAGATCGATGTCGTTCGGCAGGAAACGCCACCAGAGCGGATAAGAGAGGATGATCGCCAGCATCGGGACTGCGACGCATAGCCCGAAGACGGCTGCCCGATTGAGAAGGAAGCGGTCAAAGGCGCGGGCGAGAGGGCCGGGGCTGCGGGTTGCGGTGCGTGCCAGCATCACTCAGCCCACCTTGATGCGCGGATCGATGACCGCATAGGCGATATCGGTCAGCAGATTGACGATGATGACGCAGGTGCCGATGACAAGCGTCGCACCCATGATGACGGGATAGTCGCGCGTCTCAACGGCATCGACGAGCAGCAGGCCCATGCCCGGCCAGTTGAAGACGCTTTCGATGAAGATCGCCCCGCCAATCGCAAGGCCGATGGTCGAACCGATCAGCGTGACGACGGGCAGCAGCGCGTTTCTAAGAGCATGCTTGGTGATGACCCAGAACTCGACGACGCCCTTGGCGCGGGCCGTTCGCACGTAATCCTGGTTGAGGACTTCGAGCATCGAGGCGCGCATGTAGCGCATGATCAAGGCAGCCTGGGCGATGGCGAGCAATGCTGCAGGCAGGATCAGATGCCGCAGGAGATCGAGGATTGAGAACTCCTCGCCCGGCGTCAGCATGCCGCCAGACGGCGTCCAGTTCAGCCGGACGGAAAAAATGTAAAGACCGATCAGCGCGCTCAAAAAGGCCGGGCTGGAAATGCCGGCAAGTGCGAAGACCGAAAAGGAAATGTCGGCGAGGGAATTGCGGCGCACGGCGCTGATGACGCCGATCGCAATCCCGGCGACGATCGCGATCACCAGCGCGGTGCCCATGAGGAGCACCGTTGGGCCGATGCGCGAAAGCACGAGGTTAAGGACCGGCTGGTCCAGCCGCTTGATCGAATAGCCGAGATTGCCCGCCAGCGCCTGCTGCAGCCATGCGAGATACTGAACCGGCAAAGGCTGGTCGAGCCCGAGCCGGCTGCGCAGGTCAGCAAGATCAGACGACGACATTGGGATGTTGGGATCGATATAGGCATCGATCGGATCGCCGGGGGCAAGGCGCAGCAGCAGGAAGATCAGCGCGCTCAAGGCAAGGAGCATGCCCATCCCGATGACAACGCGCCGGAGGCTGTATCTGAGCATTGGAAATCCATTCGGTGAGGGTGGCCGAAGCCACCCTCGATCGTTCAAGAAGAGCGCCTTATTCGGCGATCGACCACTGCTGCGGATTGGCCTGGTACGGCCCGCCGCCCGGAGCCGGCGTCCAGACGAAATCCTTGACCTTGGTCGACACCACGCCGTAGCGGTTCGCGACCCAAAGTGTCCCCCAGGGCAACTCGGTGTTCATCACCTTGCAGACCTGCTGATAGCGGGCATCGCGCTTGCTGCTGTCGGTTTCGGCAAGGGCAGCATCGAGCGCTGAGGTCAGATCCGGCATGCGGGCGCGCACGACGTTCGGGCCTGCCGGCGGTATCTGCTTTTCGTTGAGGCCGGGATTGATGCTGCCGGCATCCGGGCCGTTTTGCAGGCCGGCATAAACCATCTGGAACTGCGAGATGTCGGCATCTGCCTTCAGCACGATGCTGTTGTAGGTCGGCGCATCGACGGCGCGCGGCACGACATTGATGCCGACCTGGGCGAGCATCGCCTGCACGGCCGCGAGCACGTTGGTCGCAAGCGGCGTCGTGTAGTAGGTCAAAAGCGTGATCGGCTTGGCGCCGTTGATCTCATCCCAGCCGGCTTCCTTCAGCAGGTCCTTTGCCTTTTGCGGATCGTAGGCGTAGGCTTCGATATCCTTCGGCACCAGCCGATCGGCGATATAGGCGCAATTGGCCGGCGTCGCAGCGCCGGCGTAAAGGCTCTTGATGATGGCGTCGCGATTGATGGCATACATCACCGCCTGGCGGACGCGCACATCCTTCCAGATCGGCGAATCGTGGTTGAAGCCCAGATAGTTGACGACGAAGGAGTTGCCTTCGATGACTTTGAAGGACTTGTCGTCCTTGAAGGTCGGCACGTCGTTGGAATCGACATAGGTGAACTGGATTTCACCGGACCGCAGGGCGGCGATCGCTGCCGCCGGATCGGCGAAATATCGATTGATCACCTTTTCCAGCGCCGGCTTGCCGCCGCGATAATCGATGTTGGCAGCGAGCTCGACATATTGGTCGGTGACGTATTTGGTGAACTTGAACGGGCCGGTACCGATCGGCGACGTCGACCACCAGGTGCTCTTTGCAAGCTGGTCGGCGGGGGTGGAGGCGAGCGCGTGCTCGGGCAGCATCATCACCTTGGTCATCGTATCCAGGATACTGGCGCTCGGTGCGCTCAGCTTGACGACGAGCGTATGGTCATCGGGTGCCTCGACCGCCGAGACCGGCTTGAGGCGCGCGGCAAGCACCGATCCCGTCTTGGCGTTCGTCGCCAGTTCGATGGTGAATTTCGCATCCTTCGCCGTGAAGGGCTTGCCGTCATGCCACTTCGCATCCGCGAGCTTGAAGGTGTAGGTCTTCTGGTCGTCGCTGACCTCATAAGACGAGGCAAGGACGCCGACGACCTTCTGCAGCTTTTCGTCATAGGCGACGAGCGGCTCATAATAGATGCTGAGCCAGGTGAAGCCTGCGGTCGCGGCCAGCGGATTGAAGTTGCCCTGAAAGCCGCCGGGGCCGACGTCGAAGCCGCCGGAAAGCGTTGCCGCTTCAGCCGGCGTCGTCAAGGCTGGAATGGCGGTCGTCGCCATCATCGCGGCGATCGCGATAGCCGATAATCTGGACAGTCGTTTCATTGTGTTCCTCCCACATTTGAACTTGTCTTGTTATTTGCGATCACCCGGGAGATGCCGGCATAATGGCGATCCAGGCGTATGCGCGCCTCCTCCAGGTTCTTCGCTTCCACTGCATCGACGATCGCCTCGTGGTCCCTCCAGGTGGCCATGGGATCGACATTGTCGAGATTGACGAAGTCGGACGCCTTGTAGAAAGCCAGCCAGAAAACATCGATCAGCCGCACGAGCGTCTCGTTGTTCTGGCAGCGGAAAAGCAGGCGGTGAAAAAGCTGGTCGTCTTCCGCGAAGGATTCGCCGCGCTCGGCATGGAGGCGCATCCTGTTCGCCGTGGCACGCAGCTCGGCGATATCCTCATCGCTGATCATCTCGAGCGTCTTGCCGATGAGGCCGACTTCGAGCGTGCGTCGGATCTCGAGGACTTCCTCGATCTGGCGAAGCGCGCCGCCGAGGCCGTAAGCCAGATTGTCGAGCAGCGGCTCGAAGGAGAAGGCCTTGACGAAGATGCCGACACCGCGCCGCGATTCCAGAACGCCAAGCGACTCCAGCGCCTTGATGCCCTCGCGTAGCGAATTGCGGCTGACGCCGAGTTGGCTTGCAAGCTCTCCCTCGGCCGGCAGCAGCGTTCCCGGCGCAAGGCCGTTGTCGGCGATATAAGCGCGAAGGCTCTCTTGCACCGAGACGTGCAGCAGAGGCGCCCGCGTCAAAGGCTTCATCGTCTTAAGCGTCATGCGTTCTCGTTCATGCATGAGTTCAGAATAGGACAGACATATCCACTTGTAGGATATCTGTCAATTGGACATAGGACGCGCCTTGTGGATAGCGGCATCGGTTGCATCCATTGTTGTGGAAATCGCAGAGAGCCCGGCGTGATTGTTCAGTCGGACCGGCTGCAAAGCGAGCGGCCAGCTTTCGCGTCTTGAATTCCTCGGTGAGGAGATTCACGAATGCCACAGCAGATCGGGCTGCGCCAATCGTGTCGAACATCGGCTGCACGTTGAATTTGCCATAGGACTCAAGAGTGGCTCCTTCTTGAGAAAAGGCGCCACACGTCATGAGAAAGCACATCAGCTCGAAAACAGTCGGCAGGCACCCGCAATCCGCTGACGCTTAACCGCATTTTCTAGAGGTTTATTGTCGTGCTGGACTCGCCGTTTAATAGCCGCTTCAGGTGAAAGCTGGCGAGCCGGTCCTCAGTGTTTCGAACCACTAACGCGGCGAACGATGCGACTGCTCGAACATCGCCAGCCGCCAGCTCTTCAAAAGCATCCATGTATGCCTGTGTTTCTGCACTGGCACACTTTTCGGCTTCTAGGGGCTCGAAAGCGCGGATCGGCTCGACTCTGCCTCTTAGGAAGAGGTTGCCAACGGGACGACCGCAAAAATGCGGCACTTTTTCAGCGACGCTGCTACTTACACAAATACGGGTGCCCAGCGCCTTGTTGGCTACTTGCAGGCGCGCGGCAACATTGATGGTGTCGCCATAGGCGCTGTAGTCGAAGAACCTTCCTCCGCCGAAATTTCCGACAACAGCCGTGCCGGCATGCGCACCGATCCGGGTGGCACCAAGGGCCACACCTTTTCTGCTCCAATCTTCCTGGAAGGACCGCGCGAAGGCGTCAAGAGCGAGCGAACAGGCGACGGCCCGACTGGCATGGTCGGGCTGATCGGCAGGAGCGCCAAAAAGCACGTGGAGCGCATCGCCGATTATCTTTGCTACCGTACCATCATGGGCGAAGACAATGTCGGTCATGCCGACAATGTAGTCGTTGAGCAGCGGACCGAGCACTTCCGGGTCGATCGTCTCCACGAGGGTGGTGAAACCGGTCAAATCGGTAAAGAGGGACGCAACCTCCCGACGCGCGCCGCCAAGGTCGAGGGCGTCGGCACTGCTTGCTAAGCGTTCGGCGAGATTAGGCGAAAAGTAACGGGAAAGCGACGCACGCGCCTGCTCGGCCGCCGCCTGCCGGCGCTGCGCCTCGCGCATTGCCTCCACATGGTGGATCGTCTTGACGATTGTCGCCTCGAGATCGGCGAAATCTATCGGTTTGGTCACGAAATCATAGGCGCCGCGGTTCATCGCGGTTCGGATGTTGACCATGTCGCTGTAGGCGGAAACGATTACCGTGCACAGGTTCTCATCCCTCTCCTGAAGCTTCGCCAGAAGCAACAAACCATCCATGCGCGGCATGTTAATGTCGCTGAGCACCATATCCACGTCCTGGTTGCCGGCAAGCACGGCCAATGCCTCGACGCCGTCGCGAGCAAACAGAAAGCTCATTGTGCCGTCGCGAATCTGAGTCCGGAACTTTTGGACAATGAGGAGTTCCAGGTCCGGTTCGTCGTCAACAACGAGGATACTGCTTATCATGCGGCGCGCCCAACTCGCATGTCGATTTCCTCTCGCAATGCGGCGAAGTCGATCGGTTTCGTCAGAAGCGCTTCGGCGCCGTTTTCCAGAGCCTTCTGTTTCGTGTCCGGATCGCCATAAGCGGTGATCATGATCACCGGCACATCAGGCCGTATGCTCCTCGCTTTCGGCAGCAACTCCAGTCCGCTCATCCCTGGCATGTTGACATCCGACAGAATGAGAATGAGCGTGACATCGGCGGCATCGGCGATCCGCTTGAGTGCGGCTGGCGCCGACTGGGCGAACTCCATCACGAAGCGGCCGGCGCGCAGGTCTCGGCGAAACTGCTGTCGGAAGAGCAACTCGATGTCTGGCTCGTCGTCGACCACCAAGATAAGAAGACTCATGATCTGCCCTCCGGATTTGCGATCCCGGCGGCGATCCGCGGCAGTCGGATGCGAAACTCGGTGTAGTGACCGAGTTCTGTGTCCACGTCGATTGAACCGGCATGTTGCTTCACGATAATATCGTAACTGAGAGACAGGCCGAGGCCGGTCCCTTCGCCGGCAGGCTTGGTCGTGAAGAAGGGGTTGAACATCTTTTCCCTCACGTCCGGCGGGATGCCGAGGCCGTTGTCTCGGATAATGATCTCAACGCTCTCGCCGAGATTCCTGGTCACTGCCGCCAGCATCGGCTCATAACTGTCGCGGGACTCCGAAGCCGCGCGCTTGCTCGTCGCATAGAAGCCGTTGGAGATGAGGTTGAGAAGCACGCGCGTGATCTCCTGGGGATACAAGTCGACCTTTCCGGCAGTCGGGTCGAGTGACTTCTCCAGCGTTATATTGAACCCCTGCTTCTCGGCGCGGGCACCATGATAGGCGAGATTTAAGCTCTCCTCGACAATGACGTTGATGTCGGCACACCGCCGCTCGCCCGCCCCCTGGCGCGAGTGCAGGAGCATATTCTTGACGATGGAGTCGGCGCGCTTGCCGTGCTGGACAATCTTTCCAAGGTTACCCCTGAGCACCTCGGTGAGCTCATCGATCTCGGCGCGAACCGCACCTTCGGCGGTCGCGGCGTCGAGCGCCTGCTGCAACTCGTCGATCATTTCGAGGGATAGCGCCGAGAAATTGTTGACGAAGTTTAGTGGGTTCTTGATCTCGTGCGCGATCCCGGCGGTCAGCTGCCCGAGCGAGGCGAGTTTCTCCGTCTGGATCAATCTATCTTGCGCGATCCTCAGTTCCTTGAGCGAGCGCGACAACTCCTCGGTTCTCGCCTGCACTTCCTGGAAGAGACGCACATTTTCGATCGCGATCACTGCCTGATCGGCGAATGTCGATGCCAACTCGATCTGTTTTTCTGTGAAGGGACGCACGGTCGAGCGGGTCAATGCCAGCACACCGATCGGGCTCCCTTCGCGCAGGAGCGGCACCCCGAGCACTGTGCGAAACCCACCAAGTCTCTGTCCCTCGCGCATCGAATACTCTGGATCATCAAGCACGTCGGCGATCTGGACGGGCCTAACCTCCAGCAGGGTTCGCCCGACTATGGTGCCACGCCCCGGCTCGAGCGGGAGATTCCGAAGATACTCACCGAATTCTTGCGAGAAGCCGTAGCTGGCGACGGGATAGTGCGCGTCCCTCATCGGCCGGGTCATTGTTGCCATATCCGCCTCGCAGAGGCGGGCGGCGGATGTTACGAGGGGGTCGAGAACCGCCTGCAGATCGAATGCGGAGCGGCTTATAACTTTCAGCACGTCGGCTGTTGCAGTCTGCTGCTCCAGAGCGTCCGTCAGCTCGGCAGTGCGCGCCTTCACTTCGTCGAATAGCCGCACGTTCTCAATCGCTATGACCGCTTGGTCGGCAAAGGTCTGGAGGAGGTCAATCTGCTTTTCGGTGAACGGCCTGACTTCCGTCCGGCGAATGACAAGGCCACCGATTGCTTCCTCCTGCCGCAGCAGGGGCGCTGCCAGGATGGTGCGGTGGCCCATACGACGGCCATGCTGTGGC
>NZ_JABEPH010000266.1:0-8595 GCF_013004495.1 Rhizobium sp. SEMIA 4085 | reverse complement strand
CTTTCAGCCCAGCGAGGCAGGTGGAGCCAGGAGATGAGGGCAGTGACGGAAAAGAGGGCGCCGCAAAGCAGGGACAGCACCAGCACCGCCGCGAAAAGGGGGGGTAGGTTAAGCCGATACTGGGCCCCGGGCGGGCGAAAGGCGAGGCCGGAACCGGCGCCGGCTGAGCCGGCTGCGAATTCCGCCACAACAGCGGCAATCAGCGCAAGCCCGCCACCGATCCTGAGCCCTGTCATGAAATAGGGCTGGGCTGCAGGCAGCTTGAGATAGAGCAGCGTCTGCCAACGCGTGGCGCCGTAAAGCTCGAACAGATTGATCAGATTGTGATCGACGCTTTTCAGGCCCTGGACCATGTTGGAAAGGATCGGAAAGAAGGCGACGAGGAAAGCGCAGATGAGGAGCGCCACCTGCGTCGATGGTGCATAAATGAGGATGAGAGGCGATATAGCCACAATCGGTGTTACCTGCAGGATCACTGCAAGCGGATAGAAGGCGATCTCGATCCACCGGGATTGAACGAGGAAGATCGCAAAACCGACGCCGCCGACAAGTGCCAGTATCAGCGACATGACGGTGATCTTGGTTGTGACCCAAAGGGCGGGGGCGAGGGTGCCCCAATCCGCGGCAAAGGCATTGGCCACGGCGATCGGTCCCGGCAGGATATAGGGCGGAACACCGGAGAGCTTGACATAGAGCCCCCAAATCAAAACAACGACGGCTATGACGGCGAAGGGTACGGAAATGCGAAGCGCCAGATCACGCCGCTTGGGGTTGGGCCGATTGGGGATTGACGGCGCGAAGGCGTCGGCTGTGTCCATCTTCAACGATCTTCCTTTGCAGCGTTAATTGCCCCGATCAGCGAATGGGAGACCGTTTCGCAGGCGCGCCGGTATTCTTCCGAGGTGCGATAATGCGCGTCGCGCTCGCGGCTCGTCACAAGCGAAAGATCTGCATGAACCCGGCCCGGGCGCGCCTTCATGACAACGATGCGGCTAGATAGATAGGCGGATTCGAAGACGGAGTGGGTGACGAAGATCACGGTGATGCCTGTCTCCTTCCAGAGCCGCAGCACATCGTCGTTCAGCTTCTGACGGGTGATTTCGTCGAGTGCCGCGAAGGGCTCGTCCATCAAAAGAAGTTTCGGTCTGGTTACGAGCGCACGGGCGATCGAGACGCGCATCTTCATGCCGCCGGAGAGCTCGCGCGGATAGGCGCCGGCGAAATCCTGCAAGCCGACGGTCGCGAGCGCGCCCATGATCTGATCGCGTGCCGCGGCCTTTGAAATCCCGCGCAGCTTTAGTGGCAGATGGACATTGCTGAAGACATTCTTCCACGGCATCAGCGTCGGCTCCTGGAAGACGAAACCGATATCGCCTTCGGGAAGTCCCTTTGCGTTGATGCGCGAACTTGGCCAGTCGATGCTGCCGGACGTGATATCACCAAGGCCAGCGATGATGCGAAGCGCAGTCGACTTGCCGCAACCGGACGGGCCGAGCAGGCTGATGAACTCGCCGGTCTCGACCGTGAGCGACATGCCAGAAAGCGCGACTGTTCCGCTGGAGAAAACCTTCGAAACGGCTTGCATGGCGACCAACGGCCGTTTGCGTTTTTCAGTCAGCGGCGCCGTCTGGACCTCGGCTAGGGGCATTGCGGGTCTCTTTGTTTGAAGAGGATGCAGCTTGACGCTGGGGCGCGGCAAGCTCTTCACACAGCCCTGTGGCTTACTTCTTCAGCGACAGGACGGTGCCCTTGCAGACGAACTTGGTCGTAAAGGCCTTGGTATAGTCCGTGTCTGCCTTGAAGATGTTGATGGCCACCATTTCGTCGAAGAACTTCTTGTAGTGCGCGTCTGTGATGCAGCCGATGCCCTTGTCCATGGCGTCGCCGGATTCAACGATGCCGAATTCCTTCATCTTTGCGATGGAATAGGCGATCTGACCATCCGTCATTTCCGGATTGTCCTTCTTGATCAGTTCATTCGCCTTGCTGTTGTCACTGTAGAGGTAATTGTACCAGCCCTCGATCGAGGCATCGACAAAGCGCTGGACGACGTCCGGCTTCGTGTCGATCATCATCTGTGTCGTTGTGATCATCGTGGAGTATGGGGTATAGCCGTTGTCGGCGAGCAGGAACACCTTCGGCTCCCAGCCCGTCTGCTTCTGGATTTCGTAGGGTTCGGACGTCAGGTAGCCTTGCTGGGCAGACTCCTTGTCGGCGATGAACGGTCCAGGATTGAAGTTGTAGGGTTTGTACTGTTCGTCCTTGAAGCCTTTGTAATTGGATTTCATCCACTCGAAATAGGTCAGGTAACCGTCCTTGCCGAGGAACAGCGTCTTCAGCTTGGCCAGATCCTCGAACGTCTCGATGCCGGCATTAGGATGCGAAATCAGCACCTGCGGGTCTTTCTGGAAGATGGCTGCGACATCCACCAAAGGAATTCCTTGCTCGACGGCGGTGATTTCGCCCTGTGAACCGCCCATGTAGAAGTCGATCTTGCCGGATATCAGCAGCGCGCTGTTTGCTGCATTCGGGCCGCCCTGAACGATGCTGACGTCAAGACCATACTTCTCGTAGGTGCCGTCGGCGACCGCCTGATAGAAGCCGCCATGCTCGGCCTGCGCCAACCAATTGGTGCCATAGCTTACCTGGTCGAGCGCGTGGCCCGGCGCGGCCGTGGCGATCGAGCCGCCGAGACCAAGGAATGCGGTGAGTGCAATATTTTTCAGTACATTGGACATGTTCGGCGTTCCCCTATGGTGCCAGGGATTGCCCTTACCGGCACCCCATTTTCTTTATTTGAGCGATTGCGTTGCTCTTTGAAAAGCATCAAAATTCGTGCGCAACGATGCCTTTTTGGCATCTCAAACGGTGCGCGCTCCTAAATTGGGCTGCGTGCTTTAATTTGATGCACCGAGGGCGCGCGATGCTGCATTCCAGGAAGCTTCTCTACATCAACGAAATTGCGCGGTCGGGCTCTATCCGCAAGGCAGCGGCACGGTTGAACGTCGCTTCCTCTGCCATCAACCGGCAGATCCTGGCGCTGGAAGCGGAAATGGGCGCTCCGCTCTTCGAGCGCCTGCCGCGCGGCCTCAGGCTGACTGCGGCCGGCGAACTGTGCATAGAACACATTCGCGAGGTTCTGAAGAATTACGATCGTTTGGAGGGCCGCATCCGCAGTCTCAGGATGCAGCAGGCGGGCAAGGTGCGTCTGGTAACGACGGTCGGGCTTGCCGCTGGGCCGCTGGCGGAAATCATCAGCCGCTTTCAGCTGGAACATCCGCGTGTTTTCTTCCAGATCAGGAATGATGCCGGCACGATGACAGTCAATCCCGTGCTGTCGGGTGAGGTGGATATCGGCCTCGGCTTCAATATTCCGGCGACACCTGGAATACGCACTCTGGGAACTTTCGATATCCCTATCGGCGTCGTCCTGCCACCCGGCCATCGGCTTATCGGTCCCGGCCCGATCAACCTGACGGACGTGGTGCAGGAGCGACTGGTGCTGGCCCAACAGGGCACCAGCCTGCGCGAAGTGATCAATCTTGCACTTGCGCGGCTCGATGTTCATGTCGAGCCGGTGCTCGAGACCAATGCTTCGGAGATGCTGAAGAAGCTGGTGAAATGCGGGGCAGGATTATCGATGCTCAATCCGCTTGACGTGATCACCGAGTGCCGAAAGGGGGAACTGGTTTTCCGTCCGGTCGCCGAGCCGCATGCGCGCCAGCAGCCGATGAAATTGTTTGCCCGTGTGCGTGCGCCGCTGGACGCCGCAACGAGCCTGTTCGTGGAATACCTGCTGGCGGAGCTTGCCGGCCTTGTGCAGGAACTTCAGGTCAAGGGGCACATCGCGCCCGACAAGCCGGCTGCCGGTTGACCTTACTTCGTGTAGAGATTCGAAAGAGGATAGAGCTTCAAATCATAGAGCATCTCGATGAAGCCCTTCACTTGATGGCGGCAGATGGCTGCGCCCTTTTTCGCCGTGCCGCCTAAGGCGTTGCCGACGACGCCGTTGGGATTGAGATCATGTGCAATCCACGCCAACGAATGCGGAGGTAAAGGCTGAATATAGTTCGACCGTTCCCGCATCCATTCGGCTTTCGAGGCAAAATTCTGCGCCTTGTCCATGCGCACCAGGTCCGGCCGGAAATGCAGCATCAGGGAGGTCTCCACTTCGCCGCCGTGAATACCGTATTTTGCTTCGTGTTCGCTGATCATGCCTTCCGGATGTCCGAACCGGCCCCACTGTGTCGACAGCACGGCCATCTGGTGACGGACGCGCAATTCGCGCGCGACGATGCTCATGATGTCGACATTGCCGCCATGCGAGTTGACGATCACCATTTTGCGGATACCAGCTTCCGCGACCTTTGCGCCAATCGCAGTCCAGATCGGGATCAAAAGTTCGGCACCAAGCGAGAGCGTGCCCGGGCCATAGATATGTTCGTTCGCCTTGCCGATCTCCTGTGTCGGCAGGACCAGTATGTCGAGGTCTTCGGGCCGCTCCTTGCGCAACACCGCAAGCATTCCGTTTGCGATTGCGACATCGGTGGCGATTGGCAGATGCGGCCCATGCTGTTCTGTCGACGCGATCGGCAGGATCGCTATGGTCGTGTCGCAAGAAAGCGCCGCGAAGTCAGAGGTATTGAGTTCGTTCCAGTAAAATGGCATCGCCATTGCCGCATCCCTTCCTTGGCCTTCCACTATTGAGTAGGGAACCAGCGTGCATGCGAAAAGCATCAATTTGCGCCAATGCCGATGCCTTTTTGCGAGAGGTTCCACGAGTACAGTCTAAGGCTTGTCCAGGTGGCGCTCGGAATAGTTTTTCGGACGCAGGTTCTTCACCACAATCCGAGGAGAAAATGCGGTCCGAAACGCACGCCTTCGGCCAATGCCGGTTGCGCGGCAACGCAGATCATGGGTCGAACTCTCTTCGCACCTGTATTCTCAAAGCCGCTTCGCGTTATGCTAGCGTTCGAAAGGCTCGCCGAGCGAGGCGACGCCATTCAGCTTAAGCAGGCGGCGGTCCGCCGAAATGATGCCCAGCACGATAATCGTGACGAGATAGGGCAGGCTCGCAAGCAGTTGTGAAGGGACGTCCAGTCCGGCCGCCTGGGCTGCGAGACCCGTCAGGGACACGGCTCCGAAGAGGCACGCCCCCAAAAAGATCCGACCGGTGAGCCACGTCCCGAAGACGACCAGTGCGATTGCGATCCAGCCACGACCGGCGATCATCCCATCGGCCCAAAGCGGTGTGTAGACGACCGATGCGTAGGCGCCGGCAAACCCTGCCATCGTTCCGCCGAATGCGATGGCGGCGAAGCGCACGGCGATGACTGAATACCCCACAGCGTGGGCGGCTTTGGGGTTCTCGCCAATCGCCCGGACGACAAGACCGGCCTTCGTATAGGCAAACATCGCCCAGATGGCGAATGTTGCGGCAAGGGAAAGCCAGACGACGGCGTCTTGGATGAAAAGGTGGCCAATGACTGGGATATCGGAAAGCCATGGAAAGGCAAACTTTGGAAGCCCCTTGACCGTGAGGCTTTCATAAGTCTTGCCGAAGAGCGCCGAGAGGCCTTGGCCGAGAATGCCGATCGCCAGGCCCGTCGCTACTTGGTTTGCCCGAAGTCCGACCGCGATGACGGCAAAAACCATTGAAAGTGCGGCGCTGCCGAGACCGGCGGCGACGAAACCGAAAAGATGGCCCCCACCATGATAGACGATGATGAAGGCGAGCACCGCACCGAATGCCATCAAACCCTCGGCGCCGAGGTTGAGAACCCCGGCTCGCTCAACCACCAGCTCGCCGAGAGCTGCAAGGAGGAACGGTGTCGCAGCCGCGAGCATCCCGGCAAGGATGAATTCGATGGCGTTCATGGCCGGCTCCGGTAGACGGAAAGGCGCCATTCGAGACGGTACCGCACGAAGGCGACGGCGATGAGATAGGCGACGAGGAGACTACCCTGAAATACACGGACCGCGGCAATCGGCAAGTTTGCCGACACCATGGCATTGTCCCCTCCGATGTAGAGCGCCGCCATAAATAGTGCAGAGACCACGATCCCGATTGGATGCAGACCGCCGAGATAGGCGACGATAATAGCCGCATAGCCATAACCCGTCGAAATCGAGCGCTGCAACTGGCCGAGGGGACCGGCAACCTCGGCTGCGCCAGCAAGCCCCGCAGCGCATCCGCCAATGAGAAGGCAAAGCCAGATCGCCCGCCCTTCGTTGAAACCTGCGTAGCCGGCGGCACGCGGCGCGAGGCCGCCGACCTGGAGCTTATAGCCGGTGAAGCTCTTCTCCATGAAGATCCATGCCGCCATCGATAAGACGATCGTCAGGAGCAGGGAAACGTTGATGCGGGTGCCGGAGATCAAGACCGGCACCATCGCGTCATACTGAAACATCACAGACTGAGGAAAGTTAAACCCGTTCGGATCCTTCCAGGGACCAAGCAGCAGGTAGTTAAGCAACTGCGCAGCAACGAGGCTCAGCATCAGGGAAACGAGTATCTCGTTCGCGTTTAGCCTGACGCGCCAGAAGGCGGTGAGCGACGCCCATGAAGCACCACCGAGTGCGCCAAGGAATAGCATCAGTGGCCAAATCCATTGACCCGTCGCCTGCGGGAACCATACGGGGATGGCCGAGGCGAAGATCGCACCCAGAATGAACTGGCCCTCGGCACCGATGTTAAAGACCTTGGCGCGGAAACCGATCGCCAGGCCCTGCGCGATGAGCAGAAGGGGGCCCATCTTCAGCATGACTTCCGAAAACGACGCCCAAGAGAGGAAGGGTTCGAGAAGCATCGCATAGACGATGGCGACCGGATCGCGGCCCATCGACATGTAAAGTCCGAGATTGAGAATGGTAGCCAACCCCAGAGCAACGGGAGGCGCAAGCAAGGTGGCGGTCAGCGATGCGCGCTCCCGACGGACAAGGGTGGGAAGGATAGCTGTAAATAAAGCCCTCATGCCAGAGCCGTCTCCTGCGAAGAATAGGCACCGATCATATAACGGCCGATGTCCTCCGGCCGCGTGTCCCGTGTGACGAGAGCCGGGCTCAGAGCGCCGTGGTGCAACACCTGAATGAAATCGCAGAGTTCGAAAAGCTCTTCGAGCTCCTCTGAAATGATGAGGATCGCCATACCTTCGTTACGCAGCCCGACAAGCCGCCTGCGGATGGCCGATGCAGCGCCGATATCGACGCCCCATGTCGGCTGTGCGATGAACAGCAGTTTGGGAGACAGCATGATCTCTCGGCCGACGATGAACTTCTGCAGATTGCCGCCAGAGAGCGAGCCGGCTTCCACCTCTGGGCCGGGCGTGCGGACATCGTACTGGCGGATGCACTCATCGGTGAATGCCATCGCCTTGGCTTCGTCAACGAGACCATACCTGAGAAGGTTGAGCGGATGAGCGGTCAGCAGGCTGTTGTGGGTGAGGGACATTTCGGGTACGGCGCCACGCCCAAGCCGGTCTTCGGGAACGAAGGCAAATCCAAGCTGCCGGCGAGCAGCCGCATTGAGCGTGCCCACGTCCTTTCCCATCATGTAGATCCGCTCGTGCTGTTCTCCTGGCAGGACCGCTTCGCCGGAAATGAGCGAGGCAAGCTCGCTTTGCCCGTTTCCGGAAATTCCGGCTATGCCAAGAATTTCGCCCGAACGAACCGTGAGGCTTAAAGTGGAGAGCGGCACGGCAAAGGGGTCATCCGGCCGATAGTCGAGGCCGATGATTTCAAGCCGCTTTTCCCCGCCAGAAATGGGCAACGCCGGCATGGGCTCCGGCATGTCGCGGCCG
This sequence comes from Rhizobium sp. SEMIA 4085, assembly GCF_013004495.1. Taxonomy (NCBI): domain Bacteria; kingdom Pseudomonadati; phylum Pseudomonadota; class Alphaproteobacteria; order Hyphomicrobiales; family Rhizobiaceae; genus Rhizobium; species Rhizobium sp. SEMIA 4085. Next base: position 796 of record NZ_JABEPH010000266.1, on the reverse strand, counting down.
ATCATCATGCGGGCCAGGTCATGAGCATCGTGTTTTCGCGGATCGACATGCCCGGTAACGCGCCCACCGCGCAGAATGGTCGCCCTATCGCAGATCGCGCGGATTTCCTCCAGTTTATGCGAGATGAAGAGAATGGAGACGCCGCGGTCGCGCAGGCGACGCAACGTGTCGAAGAGTCTCTCCACCGATTGCGGCGGCAGGACGGAGGTCGGCTCGTCGAGGATCAGCAGCTTCGGGTTTGTCAGCAGGCAGCGGATGATCTCCACACGCTGCCGCTCGCCGACGGAAAGCGTGTGCACATGGGCGAGGGGATCGACTTCGAGCCCGAAGTCGCGCCCGAGCTTCCGGATGCGCTCAGTGAGTCCGGTTTTCCGGCCCGGAACGACCAGTTGCGTGTTCTCCACCACCGTCAGGGTCTCAAACAGCGAGAAGTGCTGAAAGACCATGCCGATGCCCTTGCGCCTCGCCTCCGCAGGCGATGCGAGGCTCAAAGGTTCTTCTTCCCAGATAACGGTCCCGCTGTCCGGTTGCTCGACGCCATAGATCAGCTTCATCAGCGTCGACTTACCCGCGCCGTTTTCTCCGAGGATTGCATGGATCGATTGCGGGGCCACGTCCAGGTCGATGGCTTGATTGGCCCGGTTCTGGCCGTAGCTCTTGGAAACGCCGCGCAGCGACAGGAGCGGAACGGTCATGCCTCACTTCGGCAGTGGCGTAGTGACACCCTCGACGGGCCAATCCATGGCGACGGCCGCGCCATCGGGGAGCGTTGCCCCAGCCGGTGCCGCTTCGCGGG
>NZ_JABEPH010000265.1:0-8600 GCF_013004495.1 Rhizobium sp. SEMIA 4085 | reverse complement strand
GCCTCGATGTCCATGTGATCAACGAGAGCAATGTGACGCTCGACCTCGATCTCGAGGTCCACTGCCTGCGCGATGGCTGGCAAAAAGTGGTGAGCGGCAAGCTTGGCCTCCCGATCGAAGCCCGCGCCAAGCGCAAGATCGCCTGCACCGATCTCTTCGGCGCCTTCTTCGACACCACCTATGCCTTCCGCTTCGGCCCGCCGTCGCATGACGTCACGGTGGCGCGTCTCACAGCGCCCGAGACCGAGGCGCTGATCGCCGAAGCTTTCTATTTCCCCTTGGGCAGGACGAAAGCCTTTCATGAGGCCGAAATCACGGCTTCCGTCGCGCAGCAGGACGATCACTGGTTCCTTGAACTACACAGCGACCGGCTGGCACAATCGGTACAGGTCGATCTTGAAGCCTATCGGGCGGAGGACGATTGGTTCCACTTGCCGTCGGGTGCGATGCGGCGGCTGAGGCTTCATCCGAGAGCTGGAACGTCGGCGGAAACTGTTCCCACCGGTCAGATCAGAGCCCTGGGTAGCCGGCGAGTAGTCGAAGTCTGATCAAGGTACGTCACTGGAGAGAACATTGCTGAAAAAGTTCGAACGATACCCGCTCACCTTTGGACCTACGCCCATTGAGAAGCTCGACCGCCTCGGCAAGCATCTAGGGGGAAAGATGGAAATTTACGCCAAACGCGAGGACTGCAACTCCGGTCTCGCGTTCGGCGGAAATAAGCTTCGCAAGCTCGAATACATCATCCCTGCTGCGATCGCGTCGAAAGCCGATACGCTTGTCTCCATCGGCGGCGTGCAGTCCAACCACACGCGAATGGTCGCGGCGGTCGCCGCCAAGATCGGCATGAAATGCGTGCTTGTCCAAGAGAGCTGGGTACCACATGAAGATGCCGTTTACGACCGAGTCGGTAACATTCTCTTGAGCCGTATCATGGGAGCAGAGGTGTGGCTGGTCGATGAGGGCTTTGACATCGGCATCCGCGGCAGTTGGGAAGCGGCACTCGACGAGGTCAAGTCAAGAGGAGGTAGACCCTATGCAATACCAGCCGGGGCATCCGTTCACACATTGGGTGGTCTCGGCTACGTCGGCTTCGCGGAGGAAGTCCGTGCACAGGAGAAGCAGCTTGGATTTGCCTTCGACTATATCGTGGTTTGCACGGTGACGGGTTCGACGCAAGCCGGCATGGTGGTCGGGTTCGCCAGAGACGGGCGACAGCGCAACGTGATCGGGATCGATGCCTCCGCAACCCCCACCAAAGCCAAGGCGCAAGTGCTAAAAATTGCCCGGCATACTGCAACGCTCGTTGAGCTCGGCGAGGAAATCGACGACGACGACGTGCTTTTGCTCGAGGGATATGCGTATCCTAGTTACGGCATTCCGTCCGAGGAAACGAAGGAGGCCATCCGCTTGTGCGCGCGGCTGGAGGGCATGATCATCGATCCCGTCTACGAGGGCAAATCAATGCAAGGGATGATCGACCTCGTGCAGAAGGGCTTTTTTCCAGAGGGATCGAAGGTCCTCTATGCGCATCTGGGTGGCGCGCCGGCGATCAACGGTTACAGCTATACCTTTCGCAACGGCTGAAGCCAGGCGATGTTGCGGCGAACGCACGCGCTATGCGGTCGTGCTGCTCCACGAAGGTGCCCTTGCGAGTCTCGGAAATCTCCAGTTTGAGCCAACGTCGGGCCTGAGCGACAGGGCACCTCCAACAAAAAATACGGTATGCTGAATGTTTTTTCATGTGATGCATAGCAGGTGCATTCAATACTGCCCCTACCGAACCTAGTAGTTTTTGATGATTCCATCATCACATAGAGTGTGGGCGGTGATCGTCCACCATACCCCAGTCAGGAGCCCGACACAGCCTCTATAGGAGCAGTGAACATAGCCACGCGGGTAGCGAGCTGCCCGGAACTGCCCTCTGGAGGTCGAGTATCATGAGAACCTTAGATATTTCTATCATCGGAGCCACGGGGGCTGTCGCAGCTGAACTGATCAAGTTGCTGGAGTCGAGCCAGCTTCCGGTCTCTCGTTTGCGGTTGCTAGCGTCCCGCACCTCGGCCCGGTCGCCAATCAAGGTTTCGAGATGAAATCTGCATCGTGGAGCCACTCGACGAGATCGACGATACCCAAGCCGATATTGCATTCTTTTCCGCAGGGGGCGCCGTAAGCGCCAAATATGGACCTCTGTTCGCAGCCCAGGGCGCCCTCGTGATCGACAACTCGAACGCCTTTCGAATGAACCCGGACGTACCACTCCTCGTACCACAAGTTAATCCTGATGCGCTCGCGGTTCGCCCGCGTTCGGGGATAGTGGCAAATCCAAACTGTTCAACGATTCAGCTGGTCCGCGCTCTCAGACCATTGGTAACTGGATTTGATGTCCATCAGATCATTTTGACCACCTTTCAGGCCGCCTCGGGGGGCGGCCTGAAAGGGATCGACGAGCTATTGGAAGGGGCCAGAGCCGCACTGGTTGGACAAGCGCCGCCAACCGCGGAGCATTTCCCTTTTCCCCTTGCGTTCAATGTAATACCGCAAGTTGGTGAGATCGCCTCGGAGGGGGTGACTTTAGAAGAGCGCAAGCTCGTTCAAGAGTCTCGAAAAATCTTTGGTCTGCCTCATCTGCGATTAACCTCCACCTGTGTTCGGGTTCCCGTAGTAAATGGCCATTCGGAGGCGGTTTATCTCGAGCTACAAGAGCCCGTTCCCCTGGAGCGGGTTCATGAGTTGCTGACGATAGAGCCTGATGTTCGGCTCTATGCAGACGGAACCCACGAAGGATATCCGACGCCGCGCCTTCTCAAAGACCCTACGGTTGTTCACGTCGGGCGCGTGAGGGTAAACCCCGAGAATCCGTGCGGGCTCTGGCTCTGGATCGTCGCAGATAATCTTCAGGTTGGCGCGGCGCTTAACGCACTTCTCATCGCAAAGCCTGCAATTTCCAACAACGTGATTGGTGGACAATGAACGCAACGGTTCTGAAATTCGGAGGCTCTAGTTTTCGGCATCCTGAAGACTTCGGTCGAGTCGCTCGATTTAGCGGAGCGACTCACGGCCGGTGAACATAAGCTGGCGATTTCCCTGGGCGCGTGAGATCCATGAACGGATGTACCCGGAACGGACGGCGAACCAGTTGCGCCGAGAGCGGCTAAGCAGTGTTCCGCTCATAGTTCGTTGCTCATCGGTACAAATGATGCGTCGGAAAATACGCAATGAGTCCAACGGCTCGCGCAGAATCTGATGAGACTGCCACTTCGTTCTGAAACATTTGCGCCCTAAGGTGAAAAGAGGTGGGTCGGTTTGTCTGAACAGTTCCGGGCGTTTTGCTAAGTGGATTTTGGCCTCGATTATGCTGCGACCTGCATTGGCGGCAGCGCGTTGGCGTCTGCCGGTCAAGGGATCTGATCGGCGGTTTTCACTGGCACAAAGCGCATGGTCGGGCGGCTCATCGCCTCACACCGCAGCATCGTTCTCACCGCGGTTGACATACGGCTTTGCCAGTTGCGGCGCGATCAATTTCACTTCATGCCCGAAGACGCTCAACAACCTCGCCCAATGATGAGGGGCACCGCAGGCTTCGAGTGCAATGGTAGTAGGCGGCGCGTTCTCGAAAAATTTCACCATCTTCCTACGCGAAAGCTTCTTGCGAAGGACTGGTTGCTCGGCTGCGTTCACCCCATGCAATTGGAAAGCGTTCTTTGACGTGTCTATACCAATTCGGATAATCTGTTCCACGGATGGTCTCCCTCGATTGAGCTTTCAACGAACTCATTCTGGCACATTGCGATTCCGTTGGGAGCCGTCCACATGGGGTAATCGCGGGAGCGAGCCGCCCTGATGCAGTCCCGACAGTGGAAGCTGGGGGCTGTTCCCCGATCAGATGAAAGTGCGGGCTCAAGACTCGCAGTCAGGCCCAGGCATCTAACGGAGAACAACCATGGAAGAGTATATCGGGCTTGATGTGTCGTTGAAAGAGACAACCATTTCCATTCGTCGCGGTGGCAAAAGGATCTGGCGAGGTAAATGCAAATCCGACCCGGATGGCATCATAACCTGCTCCTTAAGCATGCGCCCGACGCCAGACGGGTCGTCTTTGAGACCGGTCCCCTTTCGATATGGTTTTATCATGCGCAGACCGATGCAGGGGGTCCGGTGATTTGCATCGACGCGCGGCATGCCAAGGCGGCGCTCGACAGGGCTGCGAACAAAACAGATGCGAACGACGCCGATGGCCTTGCGCATCTTGCTGAGGTCGGCTTCTACCGCGAAGTCGGGGTCAAAGGGTACGATAGCATGTTGACCCGGACGCTTGTGGCGGCACGAACGCGGTTGGTGACGATCTGCACCGAGCTGTCAAATCAGATCCGAGGCTTGATGAAGACGGTTGGCTTGTCATTCCGAGTGGCAATGGTATCACCTTCGGAAACAACGTCCGTATGCTCCTAGACGGCCACCAGTCTCTTTCGCAGATCATTCTCCCGCTCTTGAAGGCCTGGTATAGTATGCGCGAGCCGCCGGCCGAACTCGGTAGGCAGTTGATAGGGATCGCCCGGACGAGCCAGGGCTACTCATGTCGGTTCCCGGTGTTGGTGTTGTCACTGCAACTTCGTTCGTGACCGCCATTGAAGATCCTGAGAACTTCAAGAAATCACGGTCCGTGGGAGCCTGGCTGGAACTAACGCCACGCCGCTATCAATCAGGCGAGGTCGACTATGACGGTCATATCTCGCGCCGTGGCGACGCCCATTTTCGCGGTCTCCTGTTCGACGCCGCAACTGTTATCCTCACGCGAAGCAGTGCTGATAGCGGCCTGCGCTCTTGGGGGGTGAAGCTGAGGGAAAGACGGCCGCAGTCGCCGTTGCGCGCAGACTGTCTGTAATTATGCACGCGATGCTCAAGACTGGTCAGCTCAACGGCTAGCTGTTCTGAACGCTTCCTAGTTTGATCCGAATACCTTCCGCCAGTGTCCTGATGGACCGGTGTCAGAACGTCCCTGCCGGGACATAGGCACGGTGATTCCGCCTGTTGGGGTGCAAGCGCATAAATGGCGAATTGCGTCGTCCACATTGGAGCACTCGACCTGCGAAGCCCCATCATGCGGCGACCGTGTGTCGACCACGAAGACGACTGCAGCGCGGCAATCACGGTGAGACGCGTATTGCCTCATTGGGGAATGCTCCCGACCGATCCGATTATTGCCTCACGAGACTGCTCCTTTCGCCACCGGCGTAGTCAGCGGAATGCTGAGCGATTTCGGAATTCATTCCAAAGATCATTGCATGTGCCTTGTTTCGACGCCACTCCTTGACGAGCCTTTGCACTGTTCGCAGGAGGCCGTCGGGGTATTCGTTGGGATGAAGTGCTTGAAGCCGTTCCAGCAGCTCGCGGCCTGTCCGCCAAGGCTCCTTCTCGAACCAATGTTCACCGAATGAATCAAATCCAAGGGTCCCCGTCCATCCCTTTCGCGCCAAATCGTCGACAGCCTCATAGATCGGGCGCCTGGAACGGCAACCCGCGCTCCAAACCTCCCTGAGATTATCTTCTTTCACACAAGGGTCTCGCCCGGTTCTAGGCCTCTGCGACGGCTAGGGCTTGTCCGCTGTGTAGTGGCATAGCCCAACGAGGTGGGAATCCCCGCAACCGACATTATTGTCGGGTTAGTCGAGCCACGACATAAACGGCACTTTGGCTGATTTGCTGTTGATCCAGATTTTAAGTAACTGACAAACAATAAGAAGATCCCGTTGAGGTTCCTTTTTGCAAAGTTGGCACGCCTTTTGAGTCATTGTTCACGTGGCAGGAGTTGACGGCGACGTGCATCACCGAACGGGACGAAGGAAGGAAATCAAAATGTCTGCTCTGCGTCGAGCCGGATTGAGAGCCCTAGCGATACCGGCGGCCGCAGGTGCGCAGAGCCGCAGAATTTCATGGCCAGCGGCTCGGTGCACCGGTGATAACATGCGGTGCAATTGGTTGTCCAAAAGAGACTATCAAACGCTTGCGGATGACTGCGGCGTCCCTGAAGTGTGCAGACCGGCGATCGGAGTTTCCGATGAGGTTTCTTTGCCACCGTCGACACATTTCCGATGTGCAGACAAAGGACGGGTTGCGGTCGAGTTCGGCCGATTTATCGACGAGACAGACGGTGTCGCTCAAGCCAAGCAGTTGTTCGACCTTTTGTCGGCTTTTGCGCTGAATTTTGGCTGCACACGGATAGCTTATGGTCGTCTTACAACTGACCGCAAGGTTTTGAAGCCGGTCCGGTGCGACTCGGAGGAGATCCTGAATTATCCTGATGAATGGCAGGAGCGATGCCTCGAAATGGGTTATGACAGGATAGCCCCCGTCATCAAGGAGAGTCGAATGAGGGCAGGTCCCATTCGATGGAGCGAGGTGTACAGTGACGCAAGCACGACTGAATACGACCGGCGCATCTTTGACGAGGCCGCAACGTATGGCTTAAGGTCGGGTGTTACTGTTCCATTGCAGGCCCCGGATGGCAGCTTCGCCATCATCAGCTTTGCTCAGCATTGCGGCCGTGAATTTCAAAATAAAACCATCAACTACTTACAACTTGCCGCGATACATTTCCATCTAAGAGTTGTGAAGGTCGCTAATTCGAATGTCATCAAAACAGTTCCTCACCTCTCTAAAAGAGAGAAAGAGTGTATTTTGTGGGTGGCAAGAGGAAAATCGTCGTGGGACATCGGAACTATCATGAGTATTTCTGCAAATACTGTTAATTTTCATATAAAAAACGTGATGCGGAAGTTGGATGCGGCCAGCAGAACCGTCGCTGCTATGAAAGCAATAAGCCTCGGCATTATCGAATTGTAAGACTCAAGGTTCAGATCCGAAAACATCGACGGGGAGCTGCGGCGCATTCTAACGCAGATTGACATGCTTTCATTCGTACGTAGAACAGCCTAGACTCTTGGAGCAGAATGATGAAATGTGCGGTCCAGCGCTCGCGTTATATATTTACCCTTGGACCATCGCCACAATGAGCGATGATCCGCAAATCAGTCTGCGCGGTGTGGCTCGCTGATATTCCCTCCGACCCATGTCAAACCACGGCCATCAGTCGCGAGCTACACCACATAGCGTAATCGCTCAGGGCCTAGCCTTCCGGGCAGCGGCTCTCCACACTGTCCCTTGTTAACCGCGGCCAGTGTGTCGAAGCTATGAGGAGAACCGCCATGAAGTATTATGCCGGGCTGGATGTCAGCCAGCAAACGACCTCGATCTGCATTGTTGATGACGAGGGCAGCATGATTGCCGAACGGAAGGTGGCATCCTGGCCGGACGCGAGTGGGGAGGCGCTGAAGCCGTTTGCCGTAACCCGTGCAGGACTTGAGACCGGTCCGTTGTCGGTCTGGCTTTGAAATGGGTTGAGAGAGCGTGGCGTTCCCATCATCTGCATGGGCGCTCGCCACGCTAATGCAGCTTTGAAGATGATGCCTGCCAAGACGGACCGCAACGATGCCATCGGCCTGGCGCAGATCATTCGTACGGCTGGTGCAAGAGCGTTCATGTAAAATCGACAGCGAGCCACGAGGCGCGGGCGCTCCTTGCCACCCGCAGCCAATTCGTACAAATCCGTTGCGACCTTGAGAACCAGACCAGAGGTGTTCTACGCACCTTTGGCATCCTGTTCGGCAAATGCGTCGGCGGGTTTGCCAAGCGTGCCGAGGAGATCGTCGACGGCGATTGCATGCGTCTCCAACAATCCGAGCTGTGGTGGAAAGCGCTGATAGGGCACGCGCCGAGCAGATCCGTCTTCTCGATGGGAAAGTTCGCTCGATAGCGCGGCAAAACACTGTGGTGTGACGCCTGATGTCAGTGCCTGGTGTGGGGGTGATAACCGCACTCGGCTTCGCTGCAACCATTGATGATCCGGCACGATTTAAACGATCGTCCAGTGCCGGAGCATACCTTGGCCTGACATCCCGCATCTATGCCTCCGGCGAGACAATGAAATCCGGCCGCGTCTCGAAGCGGGGTGACGACTTTCTTCGACGCAGCCTATATGAGGCGGCCAACGCGCTACTGACAACGTATTCCGCGGTTCTCTGCCTTGAAGAGTTGGGGGCTGCGCATTGCGCGGCGCGGCGGCTATCGCAAAGCTAAAGTTGCCGTGGCTCGAAAACTCGCCGTGATCCTTCATGCCATGTGGATATCCGGCGAGCCGTTCCGCTGGTCGTCGCAAGATTCAAACGAGCTTGCATGATCGCAACGAAGTCTATGCCTTGCTGAGATCAGCGAAATCGTCCGGTCAGGACGGTGGCGCAGTCAAGACCGATCCCAGGAATGCGAGTGCTGGTTCCGTTCAGATAACCGCGAACACCACATTGGTCGACTGAGCCTATCCAACGCCATGATGAGGCGGTCGAAATACCGACCTCGAAGAGAACCATCAGCCTGACCCGCGATAACAACTGAGCCCAGCTTGACCACCGCGATTAGAGAACCTCCGCGGACACAATCGGCGGACGCTAGCGAGGCGATCGCCGATTACCTTCGGAAGGCACGTCCGCGAAACACCCTGTCTCTTATTCACCTCTCCGACGCCACGAGCCCCCAGCACCGCCCGC